>JADLAF010000073.1 GCA_020848375.1 Ignavibacteriaceae bacterium | reverse complement strand
TCTTTCATCATTTTCTACTATCGCTCAGAGGCACTTCGAGTTCAACTCCGGTAGAAATTATTTCTGCCGCAAACGGATCATCCATTATAAAATCAGATTCACGGAACGGATGCGGTTCTATATATACCGCTTCACTTTTCCGAAGAATCATCATTTGTCCCTGAATGTCAAACAGGTTTTCTGCATCATCAAGTATGATCGCTAAATCTATATCACTATCCGGATGCGGGGACCCACCGGCATACGAACCAAAAAGAATCGCTCTTTTTACGGGATATTTTGCTGCTATATGCCGGATATAATCCTGCGCAATTTCAAATGCTTTGGCTCTTTCCATCAAAAAAGATTTTCCTGTGATCGATAGTCTGACATTTTCAAATATACCAATTTTAAGTTAAGGTATTCCGCGAGAATTTATCATGTTATCAAAATGGGTATTTTAAAGAAATTTCATTGGTGATTATGAGCTCTCGGCCACCCTGTGCGCTTAACTCCTTATTTTTCAATAATTTAGTAAATCCACCCGTTTTAAGGGTCGGCAAATCTGAGCACCGTAAAAAGCAAAACTTCTGTCATCAAACCCGAAATACTACTGCCCCAAACCTTCCGGAAATACCCCCATCCTTGACAAACTTAAACCCCTCCCCCATTCTTCATTTTTCATTTTTCATTATTCATTACCTCAGTTAAACTTCATAATTCAAACTTCATAATTGATAATCGTTTTTCTTTCTCCCTTAAAATTAGTAATTTAGCACAGGTAACCTGAAGTAAATTCTGAGACAGGGTTGCCGAAGTTATTTTTCCATAAAAACAGTACCGGATATGAAAAAGTCTGTGATTTTTTTCCTGTTATTGCTCCTCACCGCCCCCTCATTTGCCCAGGGTACGGCAGGTGACGCAGCCAGCTATGAGTACCGCAGTCTGATAGATATGCCCACAGCCGGAGTCCTGAAGAAAGGTTTCTTCTCGGTTTCCTCCGATGTTCAGCCACTCGGCGTGCTTATCGCCCGGCTTGAGGTCGGTGTGTTCGAGGATCTTTCGTTCGGCATCTCCTACGGCGGCAGCAATCTCATCGGCACCGGAAGCCCCAAGTGGTATAAGCTCCCCGCCGCATCCATCCGCTACCGGATTATCGGCGAAAGTGTGACCTTCCCTGCTTTCACCCTCGGTTTTGACACACAGGGCAAAGGTGAGTACTTTAATGATGATGACCGCTATGCAATTAAATCACCGGGGCTGTTTCTTGCCTCGATGAAAAATTTTGATTTCCTCGGATTTCTCTCCTTCCATGCAACCATGAACTATTCGCTTGAGCGTTACGATGGTGACAATTTTGTGAATCTGCAGGTCGGCGCTGAAAAGACGATCGGTTCAAAGGTATCGCTCGTGGCTGAATACGATTTTGCTTTTAATGATAATCAGTCGGTTAACTTCGGCTCCGGTTCAGGATATATGAATCTTGGCGTCCGTTGGTCAGTAAGTGAGGGCTTTACTCTCGGGTTTGATCTGCGCGATCTGCTCAGCAACAAGAAGTGGTATCCGGGTGCTGCTGACCGTGCCATCCGGCTGGAGTATATAAAGAGTATATAATGCAGAATCTCCTCTTCGTTGTCATCGGGGCGGGCATCGGCGGAGGTCTGCGGTATTATATATCAGGGCTTTCCTTCCGTTTTCTGCCTGAGGTGTTTCCGTGGGGTACGCTCGTGGTAAATGTCATCGGAAGCTTCCTGCTTGGTCTTATCATCTTCATCGGGTTTGAAAAGATTGCCTCACCTCCTCACATAAAAAATCTGCTTACCACCGGATTCTGTGGCGGGTTCACCACCTTCTCAACATTTTCCCTTGAGACCATCAATCTGCTGCGCAGTTCCGAATATCTTTACGCCGTACTGAACATAACCGGAAACGTGGTGCTTAGTCTGCTTGCCATCATAGCGGCTTTATATATATCAAAGATAACGGTATAAACAGCCATGAAACACTCACTGCTTCGTATATATATCGGTGAAAGCGACATGATTCACAGTAAACCCCTGTATGAGGCGCTGCTCCTGAAAGCACGGGAAACCGGACTGGCCGGAGCAACGGTGTTTAAGGGATTTATGGGGTACGGCCACTTGAGCATCATCCACACCGCAAAGATCCTCCGCCTCAGCGAAGACCTTCCCATCCTTATTGAAATAGTTGATTCTGACGAAAAAATTGACAGCTTCATTCCCCGCGTAAAAGAGATGATGAATCACTCCGGCTCCCACGGACTGATTACGCGAGAAATAGTGGAAGTTATTCCGTACAGAGAATAATGAGTAGATAGTAATTAGTAATAAAAATTATTCAAAACTTTGCGGCACTCAGCGCTATCTCTGCTGATCTCTGCGTTAAAGATCTTCTTAGCGTCTCCGCGCGAACCCTTCTTCTCTCCCTGTTTAAAATGAAAAAGCCCCGAAGTAAACTTCAGGGCTATTCTTGAGCTGGGAAAGAGATTGTTGAGCTTGCGAAATCCCGCCTGCGGGAAACTCTTCCCGACACGTCGGGACTGATTACAAGTCAGGTCTGAACCCTTTAAAATGAAAAGCCCGCCTTTTCTGACGGGCTTGCATGAGCTGGGAAAGAGATTGTTGAGCTTGCGAAATCCCGCCTGCGGGAAACTCTTCCCGACTCGTCGGGACTGATTACAAGTCAGCTGTCAGATTTAAAATGAAAAAGCCCGCCATTCCTGACGGGCTTCCTGCTGAGCTGGGAAAGAGACTTGAACTCTCGACCTGCTGATTACAAGTCAGCTGCTCTACCAACTGAGCTATCCCAGCAATTATTTCAAAACAGACTTTAAATATACCATTTCAGGGGCTAAAAATCAAAAACCGGACCGGGCCAAATTTTCCCTTCGGCAGGGTTTCCCTGTTTCCGTATCTTTCGAAATAGCTTCATTTTTCCTTCAATAACACGGATTTTGGTTGAAAAATCTCCTTTTTGGGCTGTTTCTTTTCGTTTTTACAGCACCCCTTATTTTTGCACAGACGGGTGAATTCCAGCGGGGGGTCACTCTTTACCAGCAGGGCAAATTTGCCGAGGCAGGGGCGATTTTTGAACAGCTTATCCAGAAAGGGAATGCCGGCCAGGAGGTTTATGAAGGGGCGGTTGACTGCGCTCTTAAAACAAGCAGTTTCACCAAAGCCATCTCCCTGATTGAAAAAACCATTCAGCGATTCGGAAAAAATTACAGTTATGAACTTACCCTGGGGCAGCTCTATGCACAGGCAGATAATTTGAACAAATCTGCTTCAGTTCTGCAGAAACTTACCTCGTCATATCCTGATTCGTCCGAACCGGCTATGCTCCTCTCGGATGTTTATGGCCTGATAGGAAACAGGCACTATCAGGAGTCCCGTTACAGCGATGCGATAACAGCATATATATCCTCGCTCAAATACAATTCAAGCAATAAGGATATCCGGCGCAATCTTATCTCTGCATATCTTGTGCTCGGTCAGGCGGCCAAAGCCGCAGAAACAGCAGGCGCCGGGTATAAACTCCACCCGAAGGATAATGAACTCCGGCAGATTTATCTCGAAGCGCTTATTTACGCGGAAAACTATGAAGAAGCCCTGAAAATCATTCAGATCATGGCAAAAGAAGATCCGGATAATCTGAAAACACAACTGAATCTTGCACTTCTTTACCGGTACAGCAGGAGAGCAGATGAGGCCCTTAAAGTGTATTCTGATCTTCGCTCCAGATATCCCGCCTCCAAAGAAGTTTATAACGCCGAAATCAGTTATCTGCAGCTTGCCGGCGCAGGTGATACCATCATCAGCCGGTACAGAGAGTTCCTCGCAAACAATCCCGGAGATACTGAGTTCATGCTTAAGCTCGGGCAGCAGTACGAACGGACAAAACTCTACGATTCGGCCCGTGTTATATATACTGAGCTTGAAGAAAAAGATCTTTACCGCGATGCAGCGGTACTCTCCGCAAAAACCTGGCTTGAGGAAGGTAATATAGGGAGAGCTTTTGAGCTGCTCAACCGGTATATATCCTCCGGAGGTAAAAGCAGTGAGGGCTTTCTTGAGCTTTACAAACTTCACCTGATCAGAAATGAACTCACCGAAGCCGCTGAGCTGCTCCGTCTTGCCATTGAACGGGCGGATAACAAGGTTCAGTTTAATATCCTCCTTGCCGCGCTGTATGTAAATCAAAAACGGCCGGATGATGCTCTCAGCGTTCTCGATCCTGTCAGAGATGAAATGAAGTCTTACCCTGAGATTCCCTTTCTTTCCGGGCGTATATATCTTATGAAGCAGGATACCTCCCGCGCAGTAACTAACTTCGTGCGTGCTGTTAAATATGCTATTCAGAGCACTCAGCTTCTTCAGTCGCAGCTTGCCTCTCAGTCCGCGGGGAGCAATATTATGAATCCTGACTCCCTTGACCTTTTGAAACAAACCTCAGCCGCACTGGATACCGTCACCACAGTCCTGAAGGAAAGTTTTATCTATCTGAAAAATCTGACGGGGGGTGAGTCATTCATCACCAGTATCTCCGGTCTTATTCTCGAGTCACCGGGTGCTGCAATTCTTTATCTTCAGAGGGGAAAAATGTATCATCAGCTTGGCATGATCTCACAGGCAGAGCAGGATTTCACCACGGCACTCTCACTTTCTCCGAACTCTGAAGAGATGCAGTATGAGGCGGGACTGTTTTTTGAATCAACAGGAAATACCTCAAGGGCATATACAGCATATATGAATGCCTGGTCAATTAATCGTAAGAGTCCAAAGCTTTTCAGAAAAGTTATTGATTCGGCTTACTTAGCGGGTAAACTTGACGCGGTTTGCGACTACTGGCTGAATATATATAATTCAAATAAGGAAAACACCCTGCTGAGAGAGTTCCTCATTGAGGCGCTTCACGCCGCGGGGAGGCACAGTGATGCCTCCGGTATCATGAAGCAATAATTTATATCAAATGCGGTATGTCCAGTTGAGTGTGGTCATAAACTCATTAAACTTCTGTTTGTTGTTTCCTTTTCCCTTAAAGAATGTCCCTCTGAAAAGCAGCGCAACCGCGCTTTGCTGAAACAACTGGTAGGATGATTGAAATCCGAGCACGTTTGTTGCGTGAACATCCGATGAAACCGCGGAGATCGTTAGACTGTTTGTCAGTTTTCCGTCAAATGCTTTGTGATTCACCTTTCCGTTAAAAGTGGATGTGCTGTTAGTGCCAATGGGACCAAGGTCAACCTCACTCATTGCACCCCCCAGGGTAGCAGAAATTGTTTTCGAAAATACCGTACTCAAACCGGCGTTGAAATTAGTGGAAACTATTTCGTTGTCTCCGCGGAGCTTGCTTTTTGACACATTATTTACCCCGATATAGCTGACTGTCAGTACGTGTTGCAGCTCAAATGCAGAGAAGTTATAACTGGTGTTAACGCCAAGTGTTGAATTTTCGTTATCAATTTTAAGTGTATCATTAGTCGCGCTGTTGCCCATCGTATTGGTATTGGACATAACCGTTACCATAAACGATTTCCACGGCCGCATAGCCACTACCACCCCCAGAGTGTTCCGCTCTGATGTAAACTTTTTCTGATCAGCGGTATTATCAGTATGCTGCTGAAAGTTCGTCTGTACGGATAAGCCGCCGGAGAAAAGATTAAGCCCTACTCCCCCGGTTATAATCTGTCTGTCGTTTATCAGAGAGCCGAGTCCGTGAGAAGTATAACCCGGTCCAACCAGCGTATATCCTCCCTTAAGAGAGAGTACTTTTGTGGTCACAGACATTTCAGTTGCCACCGCGGCATCACCGCTTGTGGTTATATTCGGCGAAAAATATTTACTCAATGCCTCTGGAACATCTTTATTATTAATTCCGTCTGCGTACGTATCACCGGTAAACAAACTCACGGCGCCTTCAGTTTTAATTTTGAATGCATCATCAAACATGTTAAGCCCCCAGTTGGTACCGAGAATAAGATTTTCCTGCGGTTTTACACCGGTGAAGGAGCTGTCTATTCTTGGTCCCTGCCCTGTCATCACCGTGTCAACCTGAAGGAAAATGCTGCGCGCGAGTGATTTTTTATCATCGTAGCTTCTTACAAAGTTAATATGAAAATGGGAGCCGTCAAGTTCACCAAGTCCTATTTTTCCGCCGTATATAGTGCGCTGAAACATGGAGGTAGAGCTTTCAAGCGCAAGTGCTTTCTGGCTTGTTCCGCTGAAAGCCATCATTTTGAATATACCAGGAAAGAGGTCTATTCCATATCCGTTAACCTTAACATCCGCCATGGTAAACTTTGAAACTTCCATATTAAAGTCACCGTAGTAGAGCTTTCCCCAGCTCCACTCGGGACTGAAACCCACCGTGTTGATATCCTGCCGTGCTGCACTTCCCTCTGAAGAAACAAACAGATCCAGACTCAGGGTGATGCGGTCATATATACTCATCGAGGGGCGAAAGAAAATACGACCAGAACTGCCGGGTCTTCTGCTTTCCCTGCCGGAGACACTATATAACTCTCCGAACGCACCTATCTCACCGCTTAATTTAATGTTTTCCTGCACATTGTCCAGTATCTGATCACCAAGAGATGTATCAGCCGGCTGGGTATTGGTCTCAGGGTTTTGGTCACTCTGGGCAACACTAACGCCTGAAGCAAGTACCAGATAGAAAATCACCAACAATACTGTTCTCATTCATTGCCTCCGTCCTGAAACGGTTCATCCGGCGATTTTGGCTCAGGTGCCTTCTCGGGAGGAACCTCTGCACCTGCATAAGGGCTGAATTCACTCTCATTGCCGGAGGTATCCACGGCTTTTATTTTATAAAAATGATTCGCGTTGCCTGAAGCATCCTTGTACCCGGTTGTTTTAACCGGCGAAGCATTTATTTTTTCATACGTACCGCTGGGGAGCTCAGAGCGGTATATATTATATCCCGCCAGATCATCTTCAATCACGGCAACCCAGGCAAGTTCAGTTCCGCCTGACTTCAGTACTACCGCAGAAACAAAAGGCACTGCTCCGGGAGCAAACATATCCCGCAGTGTTATCGGTTCAGTTTCGCTTTTCGGGCTCACATTACCTGAAGAGTCAACTGACTGGGCCGTATAGATATAGGTCTCAAGCAGTTTTCCATTTTCATCAATAAACGTAAAAGGAAGCGTCTTGTTGGTTGCAACCACTTCATCCTTTCCGTTTACAGTTCTGCGGAAGATGGTAACTTTCGCGAGATCTTTCACCGGAGTCATGCCAACGCGCACTTCAATTTTCTTGTTTTCAAGCAGAAGCGCTTTCATCGGGCCGGGTACAGGAGGAGGAACGCGGTCAACATACCGCACCAGTACCGTATCGCTCTTATTTCCTTCGAGCTCAAATTTATCTGTTGCGCTGATCGTGTAATGATAATAAAATCCCGGAGTAAGGGGTTTCCCGCCGTATCCGCTGTCAATAAATGAATTGGCTGTGCTGCTGCCAATTTTCGCGAAAGCCGCACGGTCTTCACTCCGGTATATATTATATTCTTTTGTATCGCCTGAACGGGAAGCTTTCCACTCAATACGGACAAAATCTCTGCTGAATGAAGTTTTAATTCCTGTCGGGGGTTCAGGTGGTGTAAGATCAACCAATTCCGCAGTGGTCATGCCGCTGAACTTACTCTCCTTATTTGCTTTTGTTACTGTTGTAACAAAATAGTTATAGGAAATACCCGCCTGCATTGTCGAATCCGTAAAGAATGGTGATTCAATACCAAGAAGCTGTTTGTTAATCTTCACTGCTTCAGAGCGGGGAGAGTCTCTGCGATATACATTATATCCCTGAACATTCGGATCAGCAGATATATTCCATACTAACTGGATGGTTGTAGTCTGCACGGTTGCGGTTAACCCGGTCGGAGGTGTGGGGAGCTCATCTGAAAGCAGTTTTATCTTTACTGCCGGTGATGGTTTGCTTTCATTGCCAAGTGGGTCAGCCGCGGTCACATAATACTCTGCCTCAGCGTCATTTCCGGTAATCGCCTCCTGAAAAGCCCCCGGGGCTTCATCGTTCCGAGCAATAAGCGGATGCTCCAGAAGCTGGAACTGTCCCTGCACTTTTTTATATACAAAGAATCTGACGGCAAAATTTGTCCGGTCGGACTCCCAATTCGGATACTGCCACTGTAAATTTACCAGAGTTCCGGTAACCTTAGCTGTGAGTCCGGAAGGTGAAGCCGGCTGTGAGGTGACTGCGGTAACTGATTTACTAAACTCACCGGTAATATCACCGCTTTCATTCATATAAATGAACTGATAATCATAACCGGCACCGGCTGTAACCGTGCTGTCATAAAACAACCGTCCTGCTGCCAGAGCTGCTCTCGGAAAGATCAGGGTAGCAAACGATGCCCGTATGGTGTTACCCATTATGCTGCGGGCCAGTGAACTCTCATCATCAGCATCAAGATAATCCATCAGTATATCTTTATCACCGCCAAGAACTTCATGCACTTCAGCATCTGTCCTCAGCCGCCGCAGCGGATTATTCAGATTAAGTGTGTCAAAGTCCGCGCTGCCGGATTTTTTGCGGAGTATATATATCTGTTCATCATATTCAGGAGCTGAGGTCAGGTAAAGCCCTGCCTTTTTTCCGTCATAGAGAAAGAGAAGATCACGCTCTCCTTCTTGCGCTAAAAGTGTATATGAAAACAGATTTACAACAAATACGAACAGGATTATTCTTACCATATAAACTCCTTAGTGGCAACAGGACTTTCAAGACCATCTTGATTAACCATTTTTATAGATACCCGCCAGAGCTCCGCTCCGCTCACATGAGCATTACCTGAGGAATTTGCATTCCGGAACGGTATCATTTGTTTGGTGAAATATCCGGTCCACGTATCATAATAAAGTAAATTGCCTGTTTGTCCCGGAACCTGAGTCCAGACAAGCTTTTCAACTCCTCCCGGATCAGTTTCCCATTTGCCGTTCCTGAATACCTCAGCTTTCATATAATACTTCATTTGCTGTCCCTGGGGTACAACGGCATTCAGAGTGAAGGAAACCCGCGCCTCAAACCATTTATATATACCGTTAACTTTCTTTACAAAAGAAATGTCAAATGCCGGCACTATAGGCGGCTTTGGCGGCAGAATCATATTCTGGCATTCTGCCATTTCATACGTTCTTAAGTTACGGCTGATGGCTCTGATCCTTACTTCAAAACTTCTTCCCGGTACCAGTGCACTTTCCGGAATACCGTTAAAGAAATCCGGTCCCATACGTACTATTCTGTCTTCAGGAATAGGACCTATATCCCGGTACTGAGTAGAAACACCAGGAAGACCATTTCCGTACGGGAAGTTAATAGTGTATTCATACCTCTCTATTCCGGATTCATGCCATGCAAGAGTGTTAAAATAGAGATTAATATTACCATTTGCCATAGAGCCGTTATGTCCGGGGGGTATCCCGGTAAACCAGTCAACATTAAATCTTCTGGGCCCCTGATCAACCTGATCACCTCCATTATTGGTAAACGGAAGTGCCAGATGATTTTCGCTGGTCACCAGATCCGAATATGCGCCGGTGATTGTTTTATAGGCAATCTCCAGACGGAATTTTTTATACTTCTGGAATCGTGAAGGTATCAAAACCTCTTTCCCCTGATAAACCACACCATTCCTTCTTGAATAAAATACCATGTTATCCTTTACCCAGTTGTCGTAAACCGGTATATCATCAGGCAGTGCATATACTTTGTATATATACTCACTCACATTAGACGGCTGATTCATTGGATACCATATTTTGAAGTCTCCCATATTAAGTGTTGACGGCGCAGCAAGCGGAACAGTAACCTGGCGGCCAAGTACCAACTGATATGATTGCTTAACTGAAAGAGTATGGTTAACCGTCTGATTAATAAAAGTTATCAGCGGCGCTTTTGTTGTATCAATAACAATCGCAACGCCGTTTTCTTTATAGCTGTAAAGACCGGCACCATTCTTTGCACGGATGGAGATTACATACCTCTCCATATCATAATTTTGGCTTGTAACCCTCGCCTGAATAGCTGAGGCGCTTATAACATTTTGGAGATGCTTAAGATTGAGACCCTGAATCAGGTATTCATTTACTGCACCAATATTCGTCCAGTCCCTGATTGTTTCAAGTGAATCAAGATTGTTTCTTTTTACTATCCGGTATTCATAGCTGTTAATGCCTGATTCACCATCAACTGCGGAGAAAGAAATCTTTATTTTATCTGTTTCACTTGATACGTAGTGCCTGATATAGTTTTCATTGTAAGGCTGTCTCCTGAAGAGCTTTCTGGACCTTTCAGTATCATAGATATTATGCGCCGAAACAGCAGTAACATAGGGGCCTGTCTCATCTACGGGAATCGCGTTATTCTGCGGCCCGGGTAGCGTACCCATATTTGCATCGGTAAAGCCGAGGGGTACACTCACATTGACCGGCTTTATTAATGTAAAGCCGGAGCCGGCGCGCGCGCGGATTTTCAAGGTAATCCTTCCGTCTGAGTATTCTCCGCCATACTGAGGAACTTCAAAACCGCTTATCGTCGTTCTTTTATTGATTGAACGGAACGGAGCATACATACCATAGTCCGGATTATTAACACTCGGCTTACTGTACTCTACAGAATATTCAGCGATTCCATCAGGATGACTGCCTGACCAGTTAACGGTATAGATACCATGTGAGCGTCTGTTTTCAACCGTAACACCGGAAATGTTCAACTGAGGCGCAGTATTACTGGCAACTAATGCAGTCCTCTTCTGGTTGAGTGTTGTAATCGTAGGCGCCATGGTTCTGTAATCAACCGACCTGTCATAATTGTTGGTTGTAGCACCGTTCTTCCAGTATATAAAGCGCTCGGTTACTTCAAAAAGATTTTCTGACATCTTTCTGCGCTTTGCAAAAAGCTCATCAAGCAGGCGTGTATAGGCCGCTGCCATCTCATTGATATTGGCAACTTTATTCCTAAACTCTGTATGCACGCCTCTCAGCAGATCAAGTCGGTTCTGCTTAAACTGTGTGAATACATTCGCCGGAATGCTCACATAAAGATTACCTGCCTGCGACTTGTTTTCCTGCCTTCTCCTGTCATTACTCCACGAGTTCCATGCGTTGTCAAACATACTATTATCCCACGGTGTTGAGAAACTTCCGCTCAGAGTGCGGATTCTTCCCCATCTCCGGTACACCTTTTTCTTCAGTTCCGTCAGATTGTTATTAGAAGGATACGTCAGATCAATAGAATTCAGGAAATTGGTTGAGTCTGAAATCATCGTCCGTATATCCTGAGAGCCCTTAACATCTTCAAAATTATATTCTGCTAATTTGCGGAAATAATTCTGCACCTTCTGTTCAACAGCAACAAACTTATCTCCTATTGCCAGATAGGTATTATTCTGCTGCTTAAAGATTTCATCAAACTTCGTGATTGCAGTTTCAATTTTTTCCATGTTCCGTTTAAGAATATCATGGAAGTTCTCCGCTGAAGCCATGTAAGAATTTACTAATGTATTGTTCTGAATAAAGGTAGCTTCATTCAGGTTAAATGTTGGCGCATTGGGCTGCGGTTCAACTGAACGTACGGTCGGATATACAAATGAAGTTCCTGATACCGGGTCTTCAACACCCTCAGGCGCACCTGCTGCCGGTACCTCAACTGTCAGTGTATATTGGCTTAGTGCAGTTGACATATTTGTTACCGCCGTTTTGTATTCATTGATTGCAGAATTAACCTCAGTTATGAGGTTAACAAGTTCGGTTCTTCTTGAGTCACGGCCTTCATCCAGCATCGCGGCCTCAAGTCTTGCAATATAGTTCATTACACTTCCGTTGCTTTCAATTGACTCTGAAAGCCGCCACTGGCGCAGGCTGTCTTTTTCTGCAGCCGTCATACGGTTATTCTCGGGAATACTGCGTGATTTTTGCAGAAGTTTTAGTAACTGAGAAGATGCCTGATTGATTACTTCAGGAGTAACGCCAAGAGCTGGTATTGGTTTATTATTTACCATATCCTGCTTGGCTGCCTGAACTGCAGCAAGCATATCATTGCCGGTTTTTTCTGCTTCTGCTATAAGGCGCTGAACCGCGTCATCCTTACCGAAACCGGCTCTTATGCCGTCTCTCTTAAGACGTATCCATACATCACCGCTCCAGGAGATAAAGAGCAGTCGTATTTTGAGTGATACACCACCCGCAAGTGCAAACTCCGGTTTACCAAGCATTACGCCTTTCACCTCGCCTGATGCACTTGCTATACCTCCGAGCACTGATGCTTTAAGATATATAGAGAAATATCCGCCCCATGATATATTCGGCTTGTACCATGCCTTGAGCTGCATTCCGCCGCTTACACTTACAACCCAGACATCAAATCCTCCGCTGAAAGAAACTCCCGCGTAAAATCCTTTATTACCGGCGTAAAATTCACCATTACCCTTGAGCACTCCTTTAAGAACCTGGAACTCAAACGAACCGATCATACCCCAGTTTGTTGTTGAATAAAAGAAGAAACTGGTCTGACCGTTCGCGGCAAGCAGATATCCTTCAGCCATTTTAATGGTGACGGCGAGTGTTCCTTCAGCATAATACTGGGTGAAGCCGACTTCAATATTAACAAGACCGTATATCTCTTCTTTACGTTCAAGAACATCAACGCGTCCGTCAATGATAAGCTTCGTGTTTGATACGGTCAGCATCGCGCGGCCGGCCAGAAGACTCTTATCACCAATGGCTACAGCGCCGTAGATAAATGCTGCAAATAACGGCGGCTGGCTGACCGGTGAACCTGCAACTTTAGCTTTAATCGAGGAGGTATATTCATCATCAAAGTCACACATATTTCTGACTAAGGTGATATCCGCATCAGTTGGATTATAGAAGAATCCTCCTCCCACTCCGGTTATTTCAACAGGTCCGATTTTAATATTCAGCCCCTCCGTTGCCGCAAAGAATATACCCGCGGAAAATTTACCCTGCCACTTGGCAAGCTTGCCCACAGCGGCAAAACCGGTTTCGTTTACTTTTACAAATCCGCCTACGATGACTACAAAGTCACCGTTCTGACCGGAAAGCTGGGTCATGTTCAGCTTAAATTCAAACTTGTCATACTTTTTGAATTCAAAGTTTTTGATAACAAAGCTTGAACCGCCGGTAGCTCCGTTCGGCAGCCTTGTTGTATATATCAGCAGAGAATCAAGACCGCCTTCACCCATGCCGCCAAGCCGCATGCTTCCGCCGAACCTGAGGAAAAAGTTAACCGGCTGCGCAATCGTTTTTACAGCTCCTTTATTCGGACCGGTTGTTTCTTTCGTGCCGTTTGGATCCGGGATATATATTGTCGTCGGGTCAGCGCTGAATCCGACATCAGTAATTGACGCGGAAAATGTTTCGCCCGCTTCAATGGAGCCGCCTGTTATGGAACCTCCAAGATTTTTCACCTGATTGTTTGAATGGACTTCCAGTCCGTCAAAATTCAGAGTTCCCGAAAACCCGGTAATGCCAAGTGTTGCAGAACCTTCAATGGTAAGCATGAAACCGCCGTTTGCGGTTGTATCAAAACCGATATCCTGTTCATCTAAGTCAAATTTGAGATTTTTATATTTGAAGTCACAGGCCTGTGAAACGGAAAGTTCATCAATCCAGGTGTGTGATCTGTTAAACGCGATTGCAAGACCCGGCTCAACCGTGCCTCCCGAAACGCTTCCGAACTGAATGTTTTTCTGCGTCAGCTCTCCATCAACATAGAAGATGGAGACCATCTGTAATTCTGAATTTGCCGGCTCTTCTAAATCAAGATTAAGCCCCACATAATAAACATCGTACTTCCCGGCCCAGAAATCGGTTCTGGTCGGGTCAGTACCTGCAAGACCCGGCCCCTGATTTAAGAGAACTGCAGCAAATGCATCCTGGCTTCTCTGGTTCGAAGGTATGGAATAGGAATATGCCTGCTCCGTCTGAGTCGCCGGTGCGGGGAGTTTATAACTTCCGGTTACCCGTAATGATGTTGCATTATTTGCAGTTACGAGGGAGAGACCATTCACCCAGAGACGGTCATTCAGCAGGGTCAGGCGTGCTGCCTGAGTAACTGTAAATCCGTTGCCTGCACCGGTTGCAAAAGCCAGTGTTCCGCTGCTGTTTACCTGAAGTCCTTTAAATGCTGCATTCTGTCCGGCGAAATTCATCGTGCCGTTCATATTCATTGAGAATATATCCTGCAGGTAACTGAAGGAGATTGCAGGAACTGTTCCTGACTGCTTCACCTGGAAAGTTGAACCGAACATTTCAAACTCCTGCTGGTCATTTGAGTTCTGCGCGGTTACATTGTTTTTTGTTATAGTCAGACCCCGGATGGTTGACTCAAAGTTTGCTGATATCTGCGGTGCTTTTATAACACCATTCATCACCAGACTGAAATCTGCCTGAGTAAAGGTAATTGCCATTGCAGGACTTGCACCCACCTGCTGCGGAACCATCTTCAGACGGTTCATATTCAGCCCGTCAAGATTACCTGATGAAAGTGTGAACGCAAAATTGTTATTTATATATTGTGCAACAAAATGAATTCCAGCAGTATCATTAACCCCGTGCTTAAAGAGCTTGCTCATAATCGCGCCGCTCACTTTATATAAGGGCTCATCACCGAAGGTATATTCAACACCCTGCAGTTTAAATACTGATGTTGTTCCAACCAGTGCAGATTTTTTGTAACCTGCTGAAGGAGAATAGCCGGCAGTAACTGCACCGTTGCTCACAAATCCTGAAAGTTTACCCTCATTAAACAGTATATTGGTAAGATCAGCATTAATTGCGCTTAATACATCGGGGAGCTTTGTTTTACCGTCAGCGGTGAGAGTATATCCAAGCTGACCTGAAGCATATTTAATGGCAGTCACCTGAAATGGTATGCCTCTTCCTGAAAGATCAAGAAGCACCTGACCTGCTGCCGCCTGAACTGTGACAGAACCGGATACAAAGGCAAAGCTCGATTTATTTACTGTTACATCAAGTGAAGTAAGCGTAAACTCCGGATCTGTGGTCTGACCGTATTTTAGTCCCGGCACTACCAGACGCAGCGTCTGACCGGGTTTACTGGTATATCTCACGCCGTTTGAAACTTCCTGGGCATTAACCAGTTCGCTGGTACCGTTTTTAAGTACGATATATGCATTCGCCTCATTTCCAAGCGCAAGACGATCAGGCATTGGAGGAACAGGCAGAGCGACAATGTTAATGCCATTGTGGTCAACATAGGCAGTACGCGTTGTGCCTTTGTATATATCAAAAAGCTGCGGTTCGGTAAGCTTTACCGCCGGAAGTGCAAGGGCCGGAGAATTTTTAACCGAGAGCGAGAGATATTTATAGGTCTGATTATTGGCACGCAGATCGGCTGAGATTGAATCGCGCAGCTGAACACCGTTAGCAGACAGGGTGAAATTCTTTACTCTCAATAAAGCTGAAGTAGGCCAGGTTAATGAATAATTGGTGTCACGCAGTTTCCAGTAGGTCCATCCGTTGCCTGCCACTACTTCTGAGGCGAGTACACCGGTGTGGGAAAGACTTCCGCCAAGAACGGTGAAATCTTTATCACTAAGACGGAGTGTACCGGTCAGCGGAGCATTCCGCGCGTCAAGAACCAGAGATGCTTTGTTTACCTGCAGACCTTCATTCGTTAAAACAACATTGCCTCCGGGGGAAAAGATAGTGAACGATTCCAGACCCACGGGCAGGAAAATATTAACATTACCAAATAATACATTGGTGCCCTGTTCAAACTTTTCAGTTCCCAGATTAAAAACCCAGAAGTTGCCGTTGCGGTTAATCCAATAGCTTAGTCCGCTTTTTGCCCATAAATAGATTTTTGACCCGGCACGATTATAATTCCACATTAATACCGATGCAGTATCAGCAGTTACGTTAAAGTTCATTCTTAACTGCAGCGGGGCTACATCAATTGCAATTCTTCCCATCCTCAGAAAGCTCTGCAGTGCACCTTTACCTTTGGCAAAGACAGTACCGGTAATATCACCATTTGAAGCAAGAAAGAGAGCACTTGCCAGAGGGACAACTGCATCTGCGTTTACTCCTCTCAGTTCTTTCGGTACGATAAGCCCGCCATTGATTCCGGCGGTCAAGGTCTGCACTCCTGCTGTGGTTGCACCAAACTGTGCAAAAACACTGTCCAACTGAAGCCCGGTGCGGTTAGCAGCAAACGTAAGGGTTTTTGGGTTCAGGAATTTCTGTGCATCCGATTTACCCGTAAGCAGACCCTGCGTGTTCAGCGAAGCATTCTGCATATACATTTTCATACCGCGAAGATCAGCAGACCATGATTCAGGAAACTGTGATGATGAAATGGTAAAATCAAACTTCATATTCGCGTTCGGAAGCTGAGAATTTACCTGTGCCGGATTAAACGATGTAAGTGCAAGCGAGCCGGATCTGAAATTTCTTACCTGAACAGAATAGCCGCTAACGCTCAAAGGGGTTGGGCTTTCTTCAAGATTATTTAACTGAACCGCGGGAAGAGTAAATCCGTTGCTGTTATACGTCATCTTCTTTACGGAGGGTACTTTGAGTTCGGACCCGGATATATCAAAGAAATAACTTCCGTCAAGTTCAATTGCAAAAGTCCATTTATTATTGACGTAATTCAACGAAGGAACTCTCATTGCAGAGAACAGTATTTTTAATCTGCCGAGATCCAGCTTGTCTGCACCAAAATCATCATTGGTAACATTGTTAATCTGAATATTACCGTGGGTAACCACAAAATGCGCATTTATTCCTTTATAGAAAAAAGCAGGAGTAGGCCGCAGCAGAAACTTCAGACCCCCTTTAACGGTAAACTCATATTCAGGCGTGGTAAAATTAAGAAGCTGTGTCTCAAAAGAACCGCTAACGGTATCCATATTGAGGGCAAGACGCGCTGCATTGTTGCCGTCATGTCCAAACGATGCTTTCCGGGTACTGGTCAGATTTACATCTCCGGTCAGTAAACCGGAGCCGTCAACCTGCAGATTAACAAGGTTTGTTCCAGGATTAACTTCCTGATTAAACAGCCGTATGACTGAGCCGAAGGTCAGTTCATAAAGACCTGAAGCATTCTTTGCATATCTGAAATTCCGTAACGATGCAGGAATCTCCTTGCGCGAAAGCATGAACGCAACAAGCTGATTACCCGGTATATCCGCGTTGATTGTTCCATCAATTATATCATAGTTGTTTTTATCAACCAGCAGGTCAAACGTTACCGGCACTGCGGGAGCAATATTATTGTTGTTGAACTTCATCACATTGAAGTCAACATTCAGCGGAGTATTTGGCTTGGTTTTAATTCTGATACCGCCGGACTCATGCGCAAAATCAACCAGATATGTGCTGCCTTCTTTTATCTTTATTTCAGCTATACTGTTATTAAGCAGCGCAATCTTTTCCGGGAGTACAGGCAATGCACTGCGGTCAATGGTCAGTCCGCTTGTGGTTATCGTTCCGAACTGTAAACCGCGTATCAGCAGTTCTGCATTTCCGGATTTCGCCTTAAAAGGAGAAAAGCTGCCAACAAACTGATTATAGACAACAGTGCCTTTATAGATTACTCCGTCAATGCTCACAAATATACTGTCGTTGCCTGATGGTATATTGATTCCTGCTGATGTATATTCGGTATTATCCGGTGTATTAATGTTTACACCGTCATATACGGGAGCAGCGGAGCTCTTGTTTCCGAAAGTAAATACCGGACTGGTATCGCCGCCTCTCAGATCAGCGCGAATGGCAAATCCTTTATCAATGACGATTTTACCTGAAGCAAGAGCAGCATCAGTGAATGAAAACACTAACTGGGATGCTGTTGCACTCAGATCAGTCTCCGATCCAAACTGTACGTTCTGCCGGCCCGTTACAGAAATTCCATTTTTATCAATTCTCACACCGGTTGCCTTGAGCGTAAAACCCGAACCCTCAGCAGGGAGCTTAATATTCAGAGTGCCTGATACTGATCCGCTCAGGGTCTGAAACTCATTAGCGGCAAGGTCAAATCTGAAATCAACACTTGCATCAGTGCTGGTTCCTGTAAGCGGTTCAAGATTCATCCTGCCGCTGCGCCCCATGGTTACTTTTTGCGTATCATTTACGGCTTCTAAAAAGATTTCAAAATTATTGGCTGAGGTAATGGTGAATAGACCAATCTTTGGCGCATACTGTTTGCTGATATTTGATGCAGAACCGGTAACAATACCTTTGCCATTAAGACGGAAATTAGCCGTTCCAAGATCAAGTTCTTCAGCCGCTGTGGCACCGAATACTCCGGAAGGAAGAGAGAGCTTTCCTTTGGTTGTTATATTCGATGTGTATGTATATACTCCATTGCTCAGAGTGCCGCCAATGGTTCCCTGCATACTGGCAAGATTGTAACTCAGACCGCCCGGCATTGCAATGAATGAACTGGTAAAGTTTCTTGCCGGAATAGTCATTGAAAAACCAGTGCGCGAAAATGATGCACTCAGCGGTATATCCAGTGTAAATAAATCTTCACTTGAACCCGTAGGGAAATTCAGAAAACGAACTCCGGTCGCTACGGTAACACCGGGGTCGGTTGTGCCCCCGTTATACAATACCTCGCTTGCAGAGATAGTTGAAAAAGTGATACTGTATCCGTCAATACTTCGGCTGTTTCCTCCTGTAACTTCAGACTCCAGTGCTTTGGAATATATACCCGGCAGCGAAATCCCCCGCTTTGTATAGGAAATGCCGTCTATCGCTGGTGCACTTAATTGCAGACCTGGTAGTGCAGGAGTTAGTGACATTGTTATCTTAAAATCAAAACTTCCCCCTGTATAGGTCAGTGAGTCAAGCGTCAGACTGTTAATGCCGAGATGATAAGACTGTCCGAATGCAACAGCATGATCAGTAAGTGTTGTTCCTTCGGTAGAAAATGAACCGAGACTCGAAACATGAAACCCATTTCCGCCGGGCGAGGCCGATGAGTGTACCAAAGTTGCCGCAACATCAGCAGAACCATTAAACGGCTTGCTGAATATATTAGTCGCATTTGTAACAAATTTTGCATTCTTCAGAGTCATATCGATCGAAGATGCCTGTGATACAGGTTCATAACTAAACGTTCCGCTTATCCCCTGAATACTTAACTGATATCTCCCCGCTGAAGCAGAAACAAAATTGACGTTTACCGGATTCGTTGTATCAATAGTGCCAGTCAGTTCTCCGGCATCATTAAACCTGATATTGCTGATTTTGGCCGCCAATTGATCATTAAATATAATTAACTCACCTGAGAATTTGGCAATTGCCTCCGGATAAACGAGTTCATATTCGGTAATGTTTATCCTTACTGCGGAATTGCCAAAAGTATATATCGGCTCCCCTTCAAGCCGGTTCTTTAAGAAAGCTCCCGCGAATAAGTCCTTACCATTATTCAGAACAGGAAATGCTGTTGTGACAGGATTGCTGCCGATTCCAACAAATCCGCGAATACTGGCAAAGGAATCACCCGCGTTGTTATCGTACAGCGGTGCATATCCTGAAGACCCTCCGCCACCTGAGCTCCCTTTTCCACCACTGCGGTATTTGATTCTTGCATCTAAAATACCACCTGGCTTAATCGGGACGATACCGGGTATTAGTATTGGGGACCTTCCGCCGGGTATCTGTGCCTGTCCTTTAAGAAAAAGTTTATCCTCGGTATTATATTCAATGCCCTGCGGTTTAAAGTGAGCTGTTAATAACTCGGCCGGCAGAGTGCCTTCCGGTATATCTGCCGAAATACTGCCGGCAGTGAATATATATGGACTGTAATTATCTTTCCTGAACGAAAGATTTACTGCCACGGCGGCGAACTCGCGGGTCACACCGTCAGAAAGTTTTACATAAAGAGTTGTTGAGCCGTTTATTTTGTAATTCTGCTCATCAGTTGTTATCTGAGTCTGTGAAAAATCAGTGAACCATGCTACATTGCGTTCAATTTCAATAGTTGTAAAAGGTAAGGATGAGCCGGGCGTGTTCGGACTGAAATAGGTAAAACTCCAGAATTCACTGTTTCCGTCATTGGAGGTCAGCGGATCGCCGTTGCTGTCCACTACTCTTACTCTCCACACATATTCTTTTCCGTTTACCAACGGAAGTGCGTCCGGAGGATATACATAGCTGCTCGAAGTGGATATATCTGCCGAGTGGTGAGGCGGATTAACTTTGAGCGCCTGCGTATATGACTGACCGCTGAGCCGTTCAACTATTAGAAGCTTATAACTTGCTGAAATGGTTGTCGGAAGATTTACCTGCGCCCAGGTGAAGACAGGGTATTCAAAATCAACGGTGCTCTGGTTTTGTGGACCGAAAAGCACCGGAGAATCAGGATAGATTATTGTGAAGTTACCGGTCGCTTCAGCAAGAAGTGTTGTTCCGTTTGCTGCTAAAATCTTAACATTAAGTGTGTATTCACCCTCAGGAAAGCGGTTTGATCTGATGATCTGCTGAAAGGTTGTGTTGTCATAAGTGATATCACTCCAGGTGAGAAGGTCGCTGCTTTGGTAGAACTTCGTGTTTGGTCCGCCGGTAAAACTTTCGAGCGGGCTTCGTCCTTTGATCAGTTCCTTATTCCGGTCATTCTTGAGGATAACCTGAAGGCGGTAGTCAGCCGCGGCAGTGCCGGTATAAACCGCCGTAAAACCGGAAGTTCCCGGATCAGACTGCCAAACCGTAAGAAATGAGGTAGGATAAGGGTCCAGACTGAGAACAGCAGACCACTGCGCGCTCTGGGCAAACAGATTTGAAGACACAACAATACATACACATAAAAGAAACAGCTTCTTCATGCACTTCTTACTCCTTATACGAAGACGTTAAATTATAAGCAATTAAGCTTTATACACACACAATAGGGATGACTATTCAACTTCGAGCTCCAATAAAATTTTCCTTCTGCAGAGAGTGGGAGCGGAAATTTTGGGAGTCTGATAGACAAGCTAAAAATAATATTGGTAAGCGCAAATAATTTTTTTCCTGTTCCCCCCCAAAATGCCCTTTTATTGAGCATTTTTAGAGGAAATGTGCGCCAAAACATTTAACCAAAACCCGGAAAAACAATTTTTCTTTGAAAAATAGTTGACTTAACTTTAAAATTTGTTTTAATTGCCACTCGCCGGGTAATAGGTAGATTCACATTTTAACCCCGTAGCGGAGTGTCAGTCTCAGTCTGAATTTTCGAATTATACTATAATACTACTACTATTTATGAACACAACTTTAGAACCGCAGAAAAAATCAAATTTTATCCGGGAAATCATTGATGAAGATTTAAAGATCGGTAAACGAGAGGGCAGGGTACATACCCGCTTCCCTCCCGAGCCGAACGGCTACCTTCATATCGGTCATGCAAAATCAATCTGCCTGAATTTTGGTCTGGCAGCGGACTATAACGGAAAGTTTAACCTCCGGTTTGATGATACAAACCCTGAAAAGGAGGAGCAGGAGTATGTTGACTCTATAGTAGAAGATGTCCACTGGCTCGGTGGTAACTTTGAAGACCGGCTCTTTTATGCCTCTGACTATTTTGAGCAGATGTATGACTATGCGGTTGATCTGATTAAAAAAGGGAAAGCGTATGTGTGCGAACTCAACGGAGATGAAATTCGCGCGACCAGAGGCACCCTCACCCAACCCGGAACAAACAGCCCTTACCGTAACAGAAGTATTGAAGAAAATCTTGATCTTTTTGAGAAAATGAGACAGGGAGAGTTCCCCAACGGAGCAAAAACCCTTCGCGCAAAAATTGACATGGCTGCCCCAAATATCAACCTGCGCGACCCGATCATGTACCGAATTGTTCATGCCGGACATCACCGCCAGGGAGACACGTGGTGTTTATATCCAACTTATGACTGGGCGCACGGTATCGAAGACTCCCTTGAAGGCATTACACATTCCATCTGCACACTTGAATTTGAAAACCACCGCCCGCTTTATGACTGGTTCCTTGACGAGCTCGGCATATATCATCCTCAGCAGATTGAATTTGCCCGCCTTAACCTCAGCTACACCGTAATGAGCAAACGAAAACTCCTAGAACTGGTAAAAAATAATTATGTTGACGGATGGGATGACCCGCGTATGCCAACCATAAGCGGCATGAGAAGAAGAGGATATACACCGCAGTCAGTCCGCAACTTTGCGGATATGATCGGTGTTGCAAGACGTGACGCACTGACTGACCTTGCTCTTCTGGAGTTTGCGGTACGTGAAGACCTGAACAAAAAAGCACAGAGGGTAATGGGAGTGCTTAAACCGCTCAAGGTTGTCCTCACTAATTTTCCGGAGGACCTTACCGAAGAGCTTGAAGGAGTAAATAACCCGGAAGATGCTTCAATGGGAACACGAATGATTCCGTTTACCAGGGAGTTATATATAGAACAGAGTGATTTTATGGAAGTACCCGTGCCTAAATACCACCGTCTTGCACCTGGTACGGAAGTGCGCCTGCGCTATGCCTATATCATCAAATGTGAGGAAGTGGTAAAAAACGAGGCGGGCGAAATCACTAAGCTCCGCTGCACTTACGACCCCGAAACCAGAAGCGGTACCGGAACCTCACAGAAAAAAGTAAAAGGTACTATACATTGGGTATCAGCAAAACACGCGGTCCCGGTTGAAATTCGACTTTATGACCGTCTCTTTACCGTTGAAGATCCGGGCAGTGAAAAGGAAAAAGATTATAAGGAATATATAAACCCGAATTCACTTGAGATACTCAGCAGTGTTGTTGAGCCGTTTGTTAAAAATGCAAAACCAGGAGCGACCTTCCAGTTTGAACGGAACGGTTACTTCTGTGTTGACACGAAATACACAACGGCTGATAAATTAGTCTTCAACAGAACTGTTACCCTAAAAGATACCTGGGCAAAGATGAAATAATTGATAATGGATAATGGATAGTGGAGAATCTTTTGAGTGCATCAACCCGGTAAAGTTCGCGCAAAGACGCACAGGCGCCAAGAAAACTCTGCGATACTCTGCGTTTAACTTTGTATAACTTTGCGTTAAAAAATAGTGCGTATATATAACCCAGCGTTAAAAAAAAGGCGCGAAGAAAAATAAATCTCTCCGCGCCTTACTCTGTCTAACAAAAAAGATTCTCCCCGTTCATAATTCATACTTCAAACTTCATAATTGAATTACATTTCGTCTTCGCCGGTAGTCTTAATTTTTCTTTCACGGTATTTTGTATCAAGACGGTAACTTAGACCAAGATATACCACACGCGAGTCAAACTTACGGGTTGTATTCAGATAAAATCCCGCACCGGTTCCCTCTGAAGCAAATTTTCTGGTATTAAAGATATCACTCACGCGTGCAGTGAGTGAAAGTTTACCCTCAAAGAAATCTTTTTTACCCGCCAGATCAACACCATACATCTCTTTTACCTTGCCCTGTGCCATTACGGTGCTGCCTCCACCACCAAAACCCATCTGCATGGTAATTGAAGGTGAATTATACATGCCAACCATCTGTAAAGTAAAATCAGGTGAGATTACAAAATTTGCATTCACTCTGGTCGTCCAGCTATTGCCTTCGTTGTCAATCGGGTTAGCCGCGGTTCCGCCTTTTACGCTTGCCTGATAATAAGAGTATGTTGCGGTTAATCTGAACCATTTTGCAAGCGGCTGAATAAGCACAAATTCAGTGCCGATGTTTTTCCCATCAGCAATGTTCTCGAATGTTGAAAAAATTGCTCCGCCCGGCTGCATTGAGCTGACCATGGAGATAATATCACCCGTCTGCTTATAAAACACACCTGCCGTAAGAGAGGTGAAGCCAAATGTGCCCTGATATTCAAACTCAAGTGCATCAGTGTACTGTGCATTAAGACTTGGGTTGCCCGATACAATAAATGTTGAGTCTGAAACATCACGGAAAGGATTTAACTGACGGTTGTTAGGACGGTCAACTCTTTTACTGTAGCTGAGAAGCAGATCATTGCCCGGGGCAAGAGTATATCCGATATGAGCAGAAGGATATACCTGAAAATATTCACTTTTGAATTTCTGATTCTGTGAAACAACATCTCCTTCAGAAATAAGCTGCTCTCCGCGAAGTCCGAGCAGATACTTAAACTTTCCTATTTCACTGGTGAGTGTTGCATATATCGCGTGAATCTGTTCATCATAATCAAAATAGTTTTTCTGTGTTGCATCTTCAACCCAGCTTCCGCCGAGGAGGTTGTAAGAATCATTCTTTGTTGAAAGCTTTTTAATCTGGCTCTTAAATCCGGTTTCGAGTTTCATCTTTTCGGTCAGCGGCTCAACGTAATTAGTCTGTATGACCCATTGCTTGTTTGAGTTTATTGAGATACCGTTGGTGAGAAACGGTGTCTGCCCGGCTCCGGTAAGAACATCAGAATCCTGCGAATAGATCTCCTCATCTCTGTCCATGGCAAATGAGTTAAACATCACATCGCTCATAAGTTCGCGGTCCTTTGTTTCAAAGGTGCGTTTATAAGTAATGGTAAAGTTGTTTGACTCCATACTCCGGTCTGCATCCGTTTTACGTATATATGAACGCATCAGGGTGTTGGCTGCATTAAAATTTTCATTCTCCAGTGTGCTGCGGAATGCGGGAGAAAACCAGCGGTACTGATAAGCAAAAGTCAGGGTTGCTCTTTCGCTCAAATAATAATCAGCACCAAGTCCGGCGGTGTGATTCTGAAATCGGTTTGTCCCGGCGGTGTACTGGTCAAGATATGTGGTAGATGCGCCAATATAATTTGTTCTAAATGTTTCTGTTGAGAAATTCATGTAATTGAAGCGGTTATCATAACTTCCGAAGATGTTAAAATCTCCCTCTTTAACGTTAAAGTTAAGAGATGAATTATACTTATCTCCGGTCCCTGCATTTACTGAGGCAACGCCGTTTATCCCGTTGTCAGCTTTTTTCTTTAATTTTATATTGATAATTCCTGCAGTTCCCTCCGGGTCATATTTGGCACTGGGGTTAGTTACCAGTTCAATAGCTTCTATGTTACTGACGGGAATCTGAGCCAGAATATCGGAAGCGCTCAGTCCGGTCATGCCTGCTGGTCTTCCATCAATAAGAATAGTAAGGTTTGTATTGCCTCTGTAGGATACCGTCCCGTCTGCGTCAACCTGAATTGACGGGATATTCTGAAGAACATCAGTCGCGTTACCTCCGGCTGAGGTAAGGTCTTTGTCAACCGTGATTACTTTTTTGTCAAGATGATTAGTAATTAGTTCCTTTTCAGCATTAACAACCACTTCATCAAGGTTAACTGAACTCGGAACCAGATTAACAGTTCCAAGGTCAATTGAAGAAGTTTTTGGGTTTAACATCAGATCTTTGAACACCCGGGTCTGATATCCTATAAAGGAGACAGAAAGATCAAACTTACCCGGGGTTAATTTCTCAAGAGTGAACGTACCCTTCGGGCTGGTGATTGTTCCGGCTGCTATTGAACCGTCTTTCTGGCTGGTAAGGACGAGGTTCACATATTCAAGGGGGGCTTTGTCAAGGGAGTCAATCACCTTTCCGGTAACTTTCCCTTCAAAATTCTGGAAGTTGGGTGCCTGAGCGAAGATTGAAATGCTGAAGAGCATCAGGACTGAAAATTTATTGATCATCTGTTGTGTCTTATTGGATTATAAATGATTATTACGTGTATCATGTTAGATGTATTACCCCATAAAAGGGTTTAATCATTTAACCTAAAATCCCCTCTTTTGGTTTCTTTTTCTGAAGAAGAAGGACAGGCGGAGCATACGAATGATGAAATGAAGCAGACCCCGCGCCAGTTTGATGATTTACATCCCGGTGCCAGACAGCCGGTATTGACCCATAGGGTTAATTATTACCGTAAAAGGGGGATTTTTTTGAATCGTTTTACTGGCTAAAGTCAGGTTATTTAGTATATCAGTTTTTGAAAAATTGTTTTGGTGTAAAGGGAATTTCCTGTATTTTGGCAGGGAAACTCTTTCGCTTTGCGATAATTTTCAAGACGGAAAAGCACCATAACACTCAGTAATTCCGGAGACAATTTATCGAATGACCGTTACAGACCAAGGAAAGCATTTTGCAATCTGCAATAATGCCCGTTGCCGCTCAACATTTTTAGTTGATCCGGCAGAAGACCCCGGGGAACTGGGGCACATCTGTCCAAGATGCAATAAAAAAACGCTATCGCACCATGTTGTTCAGTGTTCGTCTTGCGGTACCATAGTTAATATGGTTCGTGCTTCAGACGCTGAGGAGAAAGTAACGTTTAACGTTGACAAATGCTCCCACTGCGGCGGTACGGTTGAGGATGAGTGGAACATAGAACCACTCTACTACCCCGACTCTTACATTTAAGAAAAAGGGGAGCTGCAACCACAGTTCCCTTTTTTAATTATTATAACCCCTTCTCCGGCCAACCCGGGCCGGATATTTTGTCCCGAAACTTGGTTTTTAAGAGTTTTAGCCCTTTTTCTCAATCTAAGCCCTCAAAATCGCCCACAGACCTGTTTTATTCACAATTCACAATTCACAATTCACAATTAATACCTCATAGTTCATAATTCACCACTCATCATTTTACCTCCACCCTCAACCATAATTTTCGTAATTTTAAAGTTTATTTCTGTATAAAACCATAACATATAAGAGGATACGCTCTATGTCTAAAGCCCTGGCTAACGGCTTGAAACTGATGACCCTGCTGGTAATGGCCGGAATCATCGGTTGCGCGCCGTCTCATCACACACAACACACTGCTCCGGAAAGCAAACCGGACACAAAAAACACTGCGCCTACCTGGGTGAAACTTGATACGGTTAAAGCCGGAAAGTTTGATACCGGAAGAATGTGGACCTTCGACTTCCCCCCGAAAGATCATCTGAAAAATGAATACGATTTTCACGCGACAGATGAGTGGCTGGACAATGTCAGAATGTCAGCGCTCCGTTTTGCAAATTACTGTTCTGCTTCATTCGTTTCTGAGGATGGTCTTATCATGACCAATCACCATTGCGCCCGTCAGAGTATCACCTCTGCCACCAAAGAAGGTGAAGACCTTCACAAAGACGGCTTCTGGGCTCCCACACTCGCTGACGAAAGAAAAATCGAAGGGCTGTTTGTAGATCAGCTCGTTGAAATTAAAGATATCACATCCGAAATGCAAGCAGCTATTGATGCTGGCTCGACCCAGAAAGATAAGGATGATCTGAAAAAAGCAAAAAGTAAAGAACTTGAAGAAAAATACGGAAAAGAAACCGGACTGAAATATCAGACCGTTACACTCTTTAACGGCGGAAAATATTCCCTCTACGGATTTAAGAGATATACTGATATCCGTCTGGTATTTGCGCCGGAAGAACAGATGGGTTTCTTCGGCGGAGACCCTGATAACTTCACCTTCCCCCGCTACAATCTTGATTATTCATTCTTCCGTGCTTATGATGAAAAGGGTTTACCGATAAAATCCACACATTTTTATAAGTGGAGCACAGACGGTCCTAAATGGGGAGAACCAATTTTTGTTGTTGGAAACCCCGGCACAACCAACCGTCTTAAAACTGTAGCCCAGCTTGAATACTTCCGCGATGTGGCTTATCCGCTTCAGCTCGAAGTGCTTGGCTCTCTTGCTACTACATACGGCGAATTAATCGCTGAATATCCTGAAAGAGAATTTGAACTTTCTGATCAGTATTTCGGGATCATGAATTCTCAGAAAGCGTATAACGGAATTCTTGGTGGTCTGAGAGACCCTTATCTGATGCAGAAAAAATATGATTTCGAAAACACTTTCAGAAGCGAAGTACTTAAAAGAGTTTCTCTGGCTGAATACGCCGGATTGTGGGATTCTATCAGCGCAGTTCGTCAGGAACTCAGAACTTTTGTTAAGAAATCGTTCGCTTATAGTCTTAACCCGAGTTTCACTTCAAAATATTTCTTCTTTGCAAAGGCCCTGGTTGATCTTGCAAAAGAAATGAAAAAGCCGGAAGACGAGCGTCAGCCAATGTTCAAAGGCGATATGCTTGATAAATATAAAGCGAATCTCTGGCCTGAAAAGTTTGATAAGCCCCTCACTGATAAACAGCTTCAGCAAAATATCCGCGTATTCCAGATGGTGCTCGGTAATGATGATCCACTTGTGCAGAAACTCAGCGGAGGCAAAACAGGTAAGGCAGCAGCAGACTATGCACTCTCAAACGGAAAAGTAACCACCAAAGAAGGTGTACTTGAACTTGCAAATAAGAGCCCTGAAGATATTCTTTCAAGCAACGATCCTTTCATTCAGTATATACTGGCAACATTTGATGCCGGAACTGAACTTCAGAAAAAATCACGCGCTCTTAACCTGAAGGAATCTGACTATAATCAGAAATTAGGCCGCGCTCTCTTTGAAGTGTACGGTACTTCTATTCCGCCTGATGCTACATTCTCACTCAGAATTTCAGACGGTGTGCTTAAAAAGTATAACTACAACGGAACAACCGCTCCGGTATTCACCACCTTCTTCGGATTATATGACAGATTCTATTCACACGAAGGCAAGTTCCCCTGGAATCTTCCTGAAAAGTGGGTAAATCCCCCTGCAGAGCTTGATCTTGAAACCCCGATGAACTTTGTGTCAACAAATGATATCATCGGCGGTAATTCAGGTTCAGCTATGATTAACTCTAAAGGTGAAGTAGTTGGTATAGCATTCGATGGCAACATTGAAAGCTTACCAGGACAGTTCATCTTTGACGAAACCGCCAACAGAACCGTGGCGGTGCACTCATCCGGCATTTATGAATCCGTAGCAGACGTTTACAAAGCCACTCGGCTTGCAAACGAATTAAAGAACGGAAAAATGAATCCGGACGATAAAGCCAAAACCGACAAACAGGCACAGTAATATTTAACACCCCCTGTTAAAAACAAAAAACCCGGTCAGAGATGGCCGGGTTTTTTTGTATATACGCCTTCAAAGGACAATAAGGACAGCAAGGACAATAAAGACAGCGCCGCTAACTATTTTGATCGCCGTTGTTGTTCCGATGTTCAATCCTGACCTTGGTCATTTTCTCTCTGAGACCGCCATCCTTAACAAATGCTTCCTCTAAAGATTTAATTTGATTATTCAAAAGGAAGCTTGCCACTCTTATCAGACCAATCATAGTATTTGCACAAATTTCTGGATTTTCATTTTCAATTGCTTTGCGAAAAGTTTCATAAGTTGCATCCGGGATTTTATTTAACTCTCTCAGGCGGGCAACCAGTTCATGATCTGGACCCCAAAATTGG
>JADLAF010000072.1 GCA_020848375.1 Ignavibacteriaceae bacterium | reverse complement strand
CTGCCGCCTGGACCGACTATTTTATTACCGAGATTTTCTTAAAAACCTGCTTTTCCCCGGTGCTAATGCGGAGTATATATATGCCAGAGGATAGTTTTTTCTGATTCAGGAAAATCGGGTATAAGTAAACTCCTGCGGTGAGCTCACTGTTTACCACCTCAGTTATCAGTTCACCGGTCAGGGAATAAAGCGCTGCGGTTATCCTCTGGGTTTGAATCAGTTCAAATCCGACGTTTATTTTGCCAGAGACAGGGTTTGGCCATGGATTGTAAATTTTAATACCATTGAGAATCAGGTCATCAGAGAGACGGCGGCCGAGTGTGAATTCTTTCAGGACCTTTTCGTTGGGGTCAAATCCGAGAGAATATGGTTCGGCACTGGTAAAAATTTCATACGTTTGAATTGTCCGGTTGTTTACTATGATAAAGGTAGTGTCGCCGGTGACCATTTTCAAAACAAACTCAAGCGGCATTTTAAAAACCATATCGTCCTTGTTCGCGGTCTGATCTATCACGATATCTGTTTTGAAGACACCGTCTGAAATTTTGTTAACACCGTACGTAATCAGATATTTCGGATGCCCTGGTTTATTCAGCCATTGCTCAAAGAAATAGTCAAGCGGACTTCCGTAAATACGCGTGGCTGTTTGTTCAAAATCTTCTGTTGAAGCATTCCTGTAGGCAAAGGAAGGGTCACGGTGAAACTCTCGGAGGATTTCAAAGAACACACTGTCACCGGTGATGTTTCGTAACATGTGAAGCACCCAAGCGGCTTTGCTGTAAGTCCGGTTAAAATCAAAGATCGAAAAAACATTTTCAACATCCTGAACAAGAATAGTGCCCTGTGCTGCTGTGGCTGAAATTGACTTGCCAAACATAAACTGTTGCAATAGCGCTTTGTCCTGAGACTCATACCAGAGCCCCTCAGAGTAAGTGGCAAACCCTTCGTGAAGCCATATATCCCGCCAGGTTTTGTTTGTAACCTTGTTGCCAAACCACTGATGGGCAAGTTCGTGAGCTATGATGCCTTCATTAAAGAAACCCATTGAAGAGATAGTCTGATGTTCCATCCCGCCTCTTCCCCCAAACTGAGCATGACCGTATTTTTCTTTAATAAAAGGGTATTGACCGAAAAGCCCGGTAAAAAGTTTCATCATATCAACTGTTTTGTCAAGCTGCTGTATCTGACCACTAATAATTTCGGGAACGAGATAATGAACAATTGGGAGTGAGTCGGCTGCAGAATATCTGAACCAATTTTGATAGAGTGAGTATTTGGATACCGCAACAGATATAAGATAATTCGCAATCGGGTAGCGGGTGGACCAGTGCCAGCGTGTTTTTGAGCCGGTTACGGTTTTAGAAAGCAAAAGTCCGTTTGAAACGGCTGTAAAATCTGAATTGCAGTTAATTATAATATCTGCTGAGTCAGCTTTGTCATCAACAGAATTTTTATTTGCCCACCAGTCGGAAGAGCCGTAGGGTTCGCTCAGAGACCAGATGACCGGATGGTCATACATACTGCCGAACACTATGCTGCCTAATCCTGTTGATGCAGGGTTGCCGTCAAAATAAATAATAACTTCAGTCTTCTGATTAAGCGAAAGGGGGACAGGCAAGGTAAAACTCACTTGGTCTGAAGCATGAATAAACGGAAGGGAAACATTTTGCCAGACGACTGAGTCGCACCCAAGCGGGTCAGCAAGGTTGATATATATATCTGTCAGACCATCCGCCGCTGACCTGAAACCAATCTGTGTTGAGCCGGTAATTCTCTTCGAGGGGTAATCTAAGTCAAGCGTTAAACCGTAGTAATGGACATCAATATTCTGATCTCCGGCTGGTATTACATTTCCAATGCGCGGGTAAGACTTAAAGCAGTTAACAGTAAGGGCGTCTTTGGGGAGCTCCTGAGCCGGTGATATGGCTGCAAGTAAAAACAAACAGAGTAAAACTTTACTATATATACCGCTGAACGGCTTCATCTAAGTATTCATGAAATTTCTTGGGAAGATTGCGGTATTTAGCGCTCAGTTTTGATTTAACTTCTGGTAAAGGATGCCCTTTAAGCGGCGAGGCATCCTGACGGATGTTTTCCAGAATGGTTTCAATTTTTTCATACACCTTAGTTATAACTGCGGGGTCATCAATACCGGCTACCAGAGCGGCGCTTTTATTAAGGTCATACTGCCGCTCTGAAAGCGTTCTGAGCACTACTCCGCGGAAATGTTCATTGATAAGAGTTCTGCCTGTGCCAAGTTCCTTTGCGGTTTCAGTGAATGAGGAGTGACCGAAACCTTTCTCACGCAGTGATTGAAGTACAATTTCCTCATAACTCAGGGAGAAGTTTTTAGTCAGCTCGGGCGGCAGATCAGAAAGAGTAATTACCGATTTGTTTTCACCTTTAGCAAATACCAGTGCACGTTTGATAACGGACTCAAGCTCGCGCACGTTTCCGCGCCACTCAGCCGCCTGAAGCGCCTCTGCCGCGGAGACGGAGATCTTAAGCTCATGCCCCTCTGCCTGTCTCATAAAATTCTGCACCAGCGGATAAATATCCTCTTTTCTTTCGCGAAGAGGGGGTATGTTGATGCGCAGAATGTTCAGGCGGTAATAAAGATCTTCCCTGAATTTTCCTTCCTTAACTGCACGCTCAAGATTTTTATTGGTAGCTGCTATAACGCGGACGTTTACCTTAATTGTCTTTGATGAACCAACACGTTCAAGCGTACCTTCCTGAAGCACACGGAGAAGTTTCACCTGAAAATTTTCTGATATTTCACCAATCTCATCAAGAAAAATAGTGCCGGTATGCGCAGTCTCAAATCTTCCCGGCTTGTCTGCCGCGGCCCCCGTGAATGCACCTTTAACGTGACCAAAGAGCTCACTCTCAAGCAGGGACTCAGAAAGTGCACCGCAGTTAACTGCTATAAAAGGATTTCCGCTGCGTGCAGAGAGAGTGTGGAGCGCTTTTGCTGTCAGTTCTTTTCCTGTTCCGCTTTCGCCCATAATCAGTACGGTTTCATCTGATGGCGCAAACTTCCGTATCAGACCGGTCATCTGCTTCATTGCTGCAGAGCGGTAAACCATACCCTCAAATGATATATATTGTCTTTCGTCTCCGGCGGGCTCGGCTATTTCTTCATCGCGGACTGAAGAGCGGAGCTTTTCAATTTCGGCTTTAAGTGAGGTTATAAGCTCTCTGTCAGCATTCGTCTGTTTTTCAGACTGCGTTCGGCTTTCAAGCTGTTCAAGCTGACGGCTTTTTCTTTCAAGAATCAGGCGCATCCCCTCAAGTTCACTTAACGATGCGCGGGCTGATTCTTTCTCGCGGAAGAGAGATATAATCAGCTCGCCTCCCGCAGCCACCGCAGTATATACAAGCAGAGCCGATACGGGAACGATGTAAGCCCATGCTGATATCAGCACAAAAAGAACAACCAGCACCGCAGCAGAGAGAACCATGGCTGCTAAGCGAACGCGCAGACTCCTGTTCAGTAAAAGGAACCAGACACCGGGAAAAAAGATACCGCCCAGCAGCAGAAGCGGTATATATAAGATCCGGCTTAAGCTCTGCCCGCTGAGCAGGTTATCAGCAGCAAAGGCGTGTAGTGCAATGCCCGGTATATCACCTTCCCGCCAGGAGTGAATTTTGGCCGTGAACTTTTCATCAGTCACTCCGGTAAGAACAACTTTATCTTTCAGAAACGCCAGGGAGTCCGGACTGGTGGTATCAAGCCGGAAGAATTCAAGTAAAGAAATCTGACGGAAAGAAGAGAAAGAGTTAAAGAAATTGACCGTCAGAAGCTCCTCCTCTCCTGGCTCGCCTGTTACGGCTGAAGAAAATGAGGGGATAAGGATGTTACCGGAAACCAGGTTAACCGGTATAGCGGTAACTGGATCGTGCAGATAGTTAAGATGACCGAAAGACTTCGAGGTAAAAGCCGGAGATATGAGAGAGTCAGCATTAATTCTTCCATTAATGATCCTGCTCTCCGGCGAAAAAGCCGAGAGAACAACATTACCGGCCGAGGTTATTTCCCGCTGGAAAATCTGGTCATAGTAGTCTGTTTCTGGTGCTGACCGGGCAAAAAGCAGCTCAAAACCGATGGTCTTAACCTCATACTTGATGAGCGTCCGGGTCAGGAGGGCATAATAACTTCTTTTTAGGGGAAATCCGCCGAGACCGTCAATATCCCCGGCAGAGATTGTGATAATAACTATGTTGCTGTCAGGAACATTTTTAATGAAATCCGGTGTTAAGGTAGAAGAGAGAGAAAGGTCAACGGGCTCAAAAACCGGACGCAAAAAAAGCACAAACAATGCAATGATGACTGCGGGAAGAATCCGCAGGGTCGCGCCGTTTCGGCTCGTAGTATGGTTTATCGTTTTCAAAAAGATCCGGAATCTCTCAATAAATTACTCACACAATTTACTATAAAAATCAGTTATTTTTTCCGGCGTAAATGAAACAGAACAGCAAGAAGAATGACCGGCAGGAAACCTGTCAGAAGGAAAGAGAGCGACTTCACCGTGAGGCAGTGAGCCGGGGGAGTGATACCTACAAAGATCCGGTCACCGGTTTTAAGGTATTTACAGAACTTTTCCACCGGAGGAGAGGAATCTGCTGCGGCTCTGGCTGCCGGCATTGCCCATTTTAGAGGTTTTTGGTATATTTACCATCTAAACATTCAGGATTTTTCTCATGAAACAACTTCTCTCAGTATTAGTTCTTATTCTTTTTGTATTCACCTCTTTAAATGCGTTCACATTGAGCGGCGAGGGTAAAAAATTCGGTGAGCAGATCACTATGACAGAAAAAACAAAAATTTCTGACATCCTTGCCGACCCCGAGTCATTTGTCGGAAAAAAAGTGCTTGTTGAAGGGGAAGTGGTTGATGTCTGTTCGGCTGCCGGCTGCTGGATGGAATTAAAAAGCGATAAAGACGGCAAAATAAAAATTAAAGTAAAAGACGGCGATATTGTTTTCCCGATGGAAGCAGCAGGAAAAAATGCGCTGGTTGAAGGTCTTGTATATAAAATTGACCTTGATCACGAGTCAGCAATAGAATATATGCAGCACCTGGCTGAAGACGCAGGAAAAGATTTTGACCCGGCAACCGTTACCGGTCCGATGGTTATCTATCAGATTAAGGGCATCGGTGCAGAGATTGCTGATCTGAAATAAAAAAAATATTTTTCTGATTAAAACCCCGGTTCCAAAAGAGCCGGGGTTTTTTGTTTTAAAGTGATTTTTAACGAGAACATTTTAACGCAGAGTTGGGCAAAGTCAGTCGCGGAGTAACGCAGAGTTTTAAACTAAGAACTAAGCAACAACCACCAAGAACTAAGAACTAAGAACCAAGCACTAAGCCCTAACAACTAATCATAATCGCGAGAGTATATATTCCATCATAGCAACATGGTCATTAAAAACCTTTATCAGCCCGGGTGTTCTTCCTTCTTTGATAATTTGCTCTTCCATAAGGGGGATGATTCCGCTCCAGAGGGGGGAGTGTGCTGCAGCGGGTTTAGGGGGGAGCAAACCTTTATTGATAAACTCCCACACCGCCGCCAGTTCAAGCAGTGTGCCAGTGCCCCCCTGCAGAATGATATACGCATCACCGTATTCGATGAGTTTAGTAATGCGCTCAAAGAGTGTAACGCAGTCAATCCGCTTTGTGAGAAATTTGTTTGCATGCGGGAATGCGGTAACAGTAATGCCGAGCGCTTCCCCGCCGGCTTCAACTGCCCCGAGGGAGGCAGCTTCCATTATGCCTCTGTTGCCGCCGGAACAGACTCCAAATCCGGCTTCGGCTATAATCCGGCCGGTTTCATAAGCCGCGAGGTACTGGTCATCTCCCTCAACGGGGAGCGAGCTTCCAAAAAGTGTTATATATTTCATTGGGTTCGGGGATAGTCATCAATAAAAAGCAGTTCGGGAGCGTTGCCGCCTGAGCCGTAAAGAATGGCACTCTGAGAAAACTCCCGGCCGAGCGCGATCGCATCTTCTTTTGTTATACCGAGTATCAGAAAACTTTCTTCCGGATTCCAGCCCTCTGTGTGGGGGATACCTTTCCCCTCAAAGTATATATACCGCTTTCGGGTCAGTTGTTCTTCAAGCAGGGAGTTTTGTTTGCGGTTCCAGGCAGATGAAACGGGTTCTGAGCCGGGATTCCAGGCGGTTATAAAAGCATAACCTTTTTCCTGAAAGGATGAGGTGAGGCGAAGCATTGCTTCTGAGGGCTGACCGGCTCTCAGAGTAACTCCTGCCTGGCTGCTCTCGTAGTCTGTAGCGCGGTAAAGTTCATCCAGTTTTTTTCTTACTTCACTCAGACAAAACACTCCTCTCTGCGGGGAACAGGGTATTACTGAGCATTTTTCCTGAAGGCAAGAAGAAGCTGCCCATTTTTATAAAGCTGTAGGACGTTCTTGTTTATTTGCATCTGTTCGGTTCCGGTTATCAGGCGGACGTAGGATGTTTCAAAATTGGTAAGTTCGGCACAGAATTTTTTTGTGCCGGCTGGAGCGGCAAAAGAAATTTTTTCCCCCGTCAGCTCATAGCCGCCGTTAAAGGAGTTGCATCCGGCGGAAATCTGATAAGCGTAACCCTCTGCGTTTATATATAAAAAGGTTCCATCAGGTATGTTTATTTCTCCCTGTATTTCAATAAGAAGCCATTTGCCGCCAAAGGGGACGGGAATGTTGTTTTCCTTTGAGGCAAAGCAGCCGCTTATATATATACAGGCAGAAACAAGAAGTAAAAGGACCGGTAGATTTTTATATATCATCATTCTGTCCTATCTCTTCAGAAGTCCACTTAACGCTAACCACGCCCGGTTCAATCATCATTTTACCGAGCAGCTTTTCAATCTGATCGTCATCCCTGTGTCGCAGATATATTACCGCGTTAATTTCCATAACACCGGGGTCTGGTGTTTTTTTTGTTTCGATTGACTGCAGCAGTAAATCCTGATCAATCACAGCGCGCAGCAGAAAAGTACGGATGGACATTTCCTGCGCTTTGATGCAGTGTGTATGGATGAAATACTGATAGCCAACACCGGTTTCTTTGCCGTGAGACCCTTTTATTTTTTTTGCAAGAGGGCGCAGCAGTATGTGGGTAATGATGATAAGCCCTGTTGCGGCTGCTGCGTGACGTATATATCCGGCTCCGGCCAAAGACCCGATTGCAGCGGTGCACCAGACAGTAGCCGCTGTGTTAAGCCCTTTAACTGTTGCGCCTTCCTTAAACATGATACCGGCACCAAGAAATCCGATCCCGGTTACAATCTGGGCGGCAATGCGAGTCACATCCTGATCTCCTGGAAACAAAAATGAGATTGAAATAAACATTGACGAGCCAAGCGCAACCAAGGCATTGGTGCGCAGCCCTGCCTCTTTAAGCTGAAACTGTCGCTCAAGTCCTATAAGGGAGCCAAAGAGAAGGGCAAAAAGTATGTTAGTGAAATACTCGGTGAATTCCATAGTAATCTGAATTTTATTCCCCATGATTTAGAGAATTTCCCGCTAATTTCCAAAGGTTTTATTCATTACAAACAGGATGCCCTCTGCTTACCGGACAAAAATCTTTACCATTTCAGATTAGTGAACTCAGACTTAAAGTTAACGGAGTTGTCCCAGTCTTTAAGTATGTTTCCATTCTTCATAAAGACCACGCGGGGTGGGCTCTGAGTCAGAAGCGGAAAGAACTCCTCAACCGGAATAATCATCCAGGGGAGGGTGCCGCCGGCTAACTCAAAAAAGGGCTCAACCTGCTGCTCCTCACCGAAGAAGAGAGCAAAAAACGGGGGGAGTTTAGCCCCTTCCTTTTTAAGGGTTATATATGCTCTGGCGGTTTCCATACAGTGGTCGCAGTCTAAACTGAGCAGGGCAACCAGCTTAGAGCCGGAATCAAGATCAGTGGTTCCGAAGGAGTTGAAGTTTTTATACTTCGCAAAACCTGAAGTTCTTTTAGGCAGGTCATCAACAGATTTTTCCGGTTTAGCCGGAGCGGGTTCATCTTTAACAACGGATTCAATCGCGGTTTTTTCGGGAGTTATATTTTCTTCAACAACCGGATCAAGCGGGCGGTCGGGCGGGGGTCCGGGTCTTGTTACATTCTCTTTGTTGCTATCAGGGGTCTGATACTGAGTGACAGGAAAAACCGTGAAAATGATTACAGCCAGAATAACCGGAGGGAGAAGATGGTAGTATATATTAGCGCGGTGCTCAGCGGTTCTGAACCAGAGGTAAACCAGAAGTGCCATAAGAAGGAGATTTTTTATCAGCGCCTCGATCGGGGTCATAGGAATCAGTTCACCAAAACAGCCACAGTTGCTTCCGCCGGTACCGGTTAGCATACTGTAAATAAGATGGATGTTAAAAACCAAAAGCATCAGCATAGAAGCCGGGAGGTAGAATTTTCGATAGTATCCGCCAAGAAAAAAACCAACGCCGAGAATCAGCTCAGCAAGGATTACTCCGCGCGAAACCCACGGCACCAGCTCCCAGGAGCTGAGTTCCTGATTAACAAGGAGCAGCTCAAATGAATAAACGGGGAAAAGTTTTGCGATGCCGGAGACCAGAAAAAGGATTCCAGGAATAAGATATAACAGACTGCCGAAGGAGATTTTTTCTTTCATATACACAAAATGATAAACTTTTTCTAACGGGGCAAGACCAAAGGAAATAGTGAGGAGTTTTAATCCTGCAGTTAGCACAAAAAAGCACTTTAACTCAGAGAATCTCGCGCAAAGACGCAAAGAGGAATTTTAAACGCAGAGGACAGCAAAGTATTCGCAGAGTTCCGAAAAGTACCGCTCACTCACAATTGGTACGCGGATTTTAAACGGATGCAAATCAGCACGGATTAACACTGATCCGGAACTTTTTACTCCCTTTACTTTTCCTCCTGTTCATTGTAAATTGTACATTGAATTTGAATACTAATTACTAACTACTCAATACTAACTAAATCAGAGCCATTTCTTTCTATGGAATATATATAGCATAAATATCCCGATTGCAGACATCACAAACAACACGGCGGGATAACCCAGAGTCCACTCAAGCTCAGGCATGTGGCGAAAGTTCATACCATAAACTCCGGAGATAAAGCTCAGAGGAATAAAGATTGTGGTGATAATAGTGAGCACCTTCATTATCTCGTTCATTCTGTTGCTCAGACTTGAGTGATACAAGTCCTGAAGATTGGAAAGCATATCGCGGTACATCTCAACGGTTTCAATGGCCTGAAAGATATGATCATAGATATCACGTATATATATACGGTTGTGCTCTTCAAAAAAATTATCCTCATCCCGCTCAAGCCGGCTGATAATTTCCCTGAGTGGCCAGACCAGTTTCCGCAGTTCCATGAGTTCTGATTTGAAAGCGTGAATTTCCTTAAGGGCGGATTTCCCGGGAGAGGCAAGAATTTTCTGCTCAACCAGCTCTAACCCGTCACCGGTTTTTTCGATAATAATAAAATAGTTATCTATAATTGAGTCAAAAAGTTCATAGAGAAGGTAGTCGGGTTTGGTGCGCCGGAGTTTACCCTTTCCTTTAGAGAGGCGTTCTCTCACCCGTTCAAAAACATCACCGAGCAGCCCTTCCTGAAATGTAATCAGAAAATTTTTACCGAGAACAAAACTGACTTGTTCGGCTATTACTTTACCGGATTCCTCCTCAAGGGAGAGCATCTTGGCAGTGAGAAAAAGCTTGTCCTCATACACTTCTGTTTTGGGGCGCAAATCGGTATCAAGGATATCTTCCAGCAGGAGAGTGTGGAGTCCGAATACCGCGCCGGTTTTTTCAATCAGTTCGGTATCATGAATTCCGTCAATATTTAGCCAGATCATCAGATTTTCGGGGAGGGCGCTCATAAGATCATCCGCAGATTCAATAACCCGCTCTGTGCACTCCTCCTGATTGTAAGTAAATACAGTAACGCGGGAGGATTCCAGCTTTTTTTCGCCGAGAAACATGAGTGTTTCAGGGGGCATTGCGGCTCTTTGGGCGCGCCGCTTCCTTTCTTTCAAACCAGGCAGAGGAAAAGTGAATTTGCGAATAGATAAGTCCATTGTCTTATTCCTGAATTATCGTTCATGAGCATTACGTATGCGAAAATAAGAAAATTGGAATTATGAATTGCAGCAGAAGTACTCTGAACCTGATAACACACCAAAAGTTCGCGCAAAGACGCTAAGGCGCAAAGTGGAATTGGCCGCTAAAGCTCCGCGAGGGGGGGGTACTGTGTACTTGCAGAGTTGTAACGGAATGGATTAAAACAGGCCTGCAACCACAACCCCTGAGCTATTTTCGGGCAGTAACCGATGACTGTCACCCGGCGCTCTGGTAAAGCTGATCCGCCAAATTTTTTTTTGGATGGTTAAATCCAAAGAGTATATATTCTCGTACAATACCTTATGACCAACAATTTATTGAGGATACAAGTTTGACAACCGGCGGTATGATTTTTATGGCTTCGGCCTGGGGATGCGTTATTGGGCTGACGATTATTACCTTTTATAAAATTTTAAAAGGGAACAAAAAGCAGCCGGAGTAAACCGCGGCTATACTTCGTTTCTGTCTAAATATGCCCGCGCGACCGGTATATCAGCTTCTGCCAGATCATAGCCGAAGATATCAGCGGGATTAATCCACCTGACCTCAGAGTGATCGCGCAGTTCGAGCTCCCCTCCGCTGAGTAAACAAATACAGGGGAAAAGATGAATTCCCGCATATTCATAAGAATGGTAATTTTCCTTCATCCGGTAAAGAACTGAAATATCCAGATTAAGCTCCTCTTTAATTTCCCTCACAATGCACTGCTCAACTGTTTCTCCCTTTTCCAGTTTGCCGCCGGGGAACTCCCACTTATGCCCGAGTTTCATTCCCTCTTTTCTTCGGGCGAGTAAAATTTTACCGTTGTGCTCTATAATTGCGCAGGCAACGTGATGGGTAACTAATGAAGGGTTCATGAGCACCGGACGACAGTCAGGCGGCTGCTATATATACTGGAAGAAACGCTTAGGTGAGAAGTTTCTTCAGGCATTTCTCAACTGCATCCTTAAAGCGCGCAAGGTTAACCGGTTTACTGAAAACATACTCAATGCCAAGATCGTTATAGGCGAGCGTTTCACTTTTACCTACATCACCGCTGAGGATAATGACCGGCGGTTTGCCTTTGATGGTTGAGTATTGCAGTGTACGTACAAAATCGAGCCCGTTCATAACCGGCATTATATGATCCATTATGACCAGAGCTGGTGCGGCGGTTTCAATAATCTTTAGCGCTTCTTTTCCGTTAACCGCGGTAATCACTTCATAGTCGCGGGTAATGTTTCGGATGATCTTTGAGTAAAGAATGCGGTCAGTGTTGCTGTCATCAACAAGCAAAATAGTAGCTGAGGCCTTGGGCAGAGTGAAGATAAAAGATGAACCTTCATTCTTTTTACTTTCAGCCCAGATTTTACCGCCGTGACGGTTAACAATTTCCCACGCCAGAGTAAGCCCGAGTCCGGTACCCTTTTCGCCGGCGGTACCCTCAGTGGTGAGTTTGGAGTCAAGCTTAAAAAGCTTTTGCAGATTTTCTTCACTCATACCAACACCGTTATCCTTAACGGTAATCTTAAGAAAGCGGGGATGCTCAGAGTGCTCAGCCAGTATTTCGATTTTTCCGCCGGAACGGGTAAACTTAAGTGCGTTAGATAGCAGGTTGTTAAAAACCTGCATCAGCAGCCCCTCGTCAACAAAGACAAATATATCTTTGTCAATATGACTGACAACTTCAATTTCTTTTTTGAGAGCAACGCCCTGAACTGTTGAGATATTTTTAGATACAATATCAGCCAGGTCATAGCGGTTTGGTTCAAAGCTTATTCTACCGGTCTGGATTTTTGTCCAGTCGAGCAGCGAGTTGACCAGCGTGAGCATGCTTTGCGCGGAGTCACGAATAAAGCCGACATAGTTGCGCATTTCATCCGTGGTAAGGTCTCCTTCGTTCATGAGGATATCAGTAAAACCCATGATTGAGCTGAAAGGAGTGCGCAGATCATGAGAAATAATAGAAATGAAACGGTCCTTTGCTTCATTAAGTTTAGAAAGGTTTTCAGCAGACTCCTGCAGTACCTGCTCTGCATGTTTCTGCGCGGATATATCACTGACCAGACCATACATTTTGATAACCTCACCCTTGCGGTCTCGTATTGCAGTGAGTTTGTTGCGCACCCATACGATATTTCCCTGTTTGTGAAGAATTCTGAAAACTAATTCAGTTGATTTTTTATAAAAGTTCTGATAGAATTTTTTAAGTTCTTCCTTTACTTCAAGGAAGTCATCCGGATGAATCATCTTAAGAAAAAGTTTGGAGTCTCCCAGCAGTTCGGTCTGTGTGAACCCTGTCATCTTATCAACGGCTGCTGAATAAAATGTAGTTTTCATTACTCCCTTAAAACGCTCAGCCGTCCAGAAGTAGTCATCCAGATTTTCTGTAATGCTGCGGTAGCGTTCTTCAGATTCTTTAATTGCCTGCTGGGTCCGCTTCCGTTCAGATATATCACGAACGATGATAACGGTGAACTCCTGCTTTTGGAACATGAAGTGAGTTACTGATGCCTCGATGTGAAAACGGGCGCCATCTTTTTTTATGCCGAGGAATTCAAGCCGGTTAGTACCTGCGGTTCCGGCAGCGCGTGAGTGTATATACTGCTCAAACAGCCCTTTTTCTTCAGGGGAGACAATAGAGAAATAATCAGTTCGTGACATTTCCTCGAGTGACCGGTAACCAAACATTCCGGTGAACGCACTGTTGGCAAGAATATATCTGCCATCGCTTTCAATAGCAATACCGTCCTCACTTGTAGCAAAGACGGACTGCATTAAAGAAAGCTCTTTTTCAAAAGCAAGCTGAGCCGAAACATCCTTTATAATGGCGGAAAATGTTGGGTTGCCTTTTTCATCAGTTAAATCCTGGACGATGCGGAGAATTGCAGAAAAAGTTTTTCCGGTCGCGGAAACAAGTTCCGCGCTGAACTCTTTTTTTCCGGTCTCTGAGGTCATCTCTGTTACCAGGGAGGTATCCGCCAGAAAATCATAGAGTGAAATTCCGCCTGAGGCAGCGGAAAATCCGGTTGTTGTTTCAAAGGATTGATTCCAGGAAAGCAGACGTCCGGAGGAGTTATAGAGGATAACCATATCGGGCAGCGCATTATAGGCAGACTGCAAACGCTTCCATTGTTCCTGTGAGTGCGTCATCATCATGGTATGCGATGTAACATCGGAGCAGAGCAGCAGGATTTCTTCTTTTCCATCTGACGGGAAGAAGAGCGAAAAAATCATCTGAATGACAATTTCCCGCTCTTGAATGTAATATCGGATTTCACGTCTGAGTGGTTCCTCAGAGGTCAGATGATTAAGTATATATGAAAAATCTTCCTGTTCAAAAGCGCGGAGTGTCCGGTTAAAATTCTTTCCGTATATCTGCGAACGGCTCAGCCCGAAGAGCTCGCCGGCAGCTTTGTTCCAGAAAAGAACGTCCCCCCTGCGGCTGAGAGTAATAACTGCCTCGGCTGATGCCTCGGTGATGCTTTCGTAGTGTCTGAGTTCTTCAATCTGCATGCGGAGTGCATCCCCCTCTTCAAGCAGCACTGTTACATCGTGCAGATGAATCAGGTGAAGCATCTTTCCGGGAAGCTCAGCATATATACTGTTTACGGTTACTTCGGTTCTTTTGGGTGAACCGTCCTGATACGCTGTAAAAAGGAAGTGTTCTCTGTGGCTTTCGGTGGGAAGAGTAAGGAATCGGCGGCGAAATTCTTCCTGAAGTTCCTGAATAAAAGATTCGTGAAAAAAGGTTTCATCCGGGAGAATTTTTTTTAAGAGCCAGCCACAATCGGACTGTTTACCGAACAGAGCAAGTGCTTTACCGGTTCCGTCAAAAGCTGCTATAGTGTCGGTCAGAGCATTAAGGAAAACGGAAGCCCGTTCATCGGTTTCATTCCTGCCGGATGGTTCTGCTGCTTTAATCCGTAGATCCTCAATAAGGATAACCCCGCCGGCAAAACTTTCCCCTTCAAAGAGGGGGGTCGCTTTAAGCATAACAGAAATTTCATCACCGCTGAGCGTTTCGGAAGAGCTGAGTTCTCGTTCAATAACATCACCAAGAGGAAGCCGCTGCAGTTCTTCCTCAATACCGGAAGTGGTGGTAAAAATACCTGAAAGAAGTGAAACACCGGGAGCGGGTTCGTTTTCAGGATTGAGGATATTAAAGCGATATAAATTGTCGTTCAGGAAGGTGATAATAAAGTTGCGGTCGAACGCAAGAATTCCCGCCGGAATAGATTCCAGCAGTCTGGTCGGAGAAGAGGACTCCTGTATGTTGGAATTGCCCGTAACGTCCATGCTATTTTTTATTGCTCAAAAAAATTCCCGCATGAGGATGTTCCTTCATGCAGGATACAACTCTTACTCTGCGGGGTATGTATATATGCCTTGTCTGCCCCCTCCTGTATATATCAGCAGAACCGCTGTGCTGAGTCAGACTCAGGAAAAACTTGCCTCCGCCTTTGCGGCATCCTCAAAAATTTTGAAGACATCATTTAGATGCATCAGATTAAAAATCGGGGTGATGTTCTGGTTCAGTCCGGAAATGCGAATGTCTCCGCCCTTGAGCCGGATTTTTTTGGTGCAGGAAACCATCGCGCCGAGAAAAAAGCTGTCAATAAAAACGACCTGCGAAAAGTCCACAACTATTTTTCTGATATTTTTCTGGTCAATAAGTTCAGTAAGGAAATCCTTAAACTCATGTGCGATATCAGCGGTTGCCCTTTTCGGTTTTATGTTCAGCAGGAGGAGATCCTCCTTAAAAACTGTTTCAAACATAACCCAAAACTCCTGTTTTACCTGGTCCTGCCGTAAAGGCGGTTATCTTATAAACCATTACAGCCGTTCGTAAAATATCAATTTCGTGGGTGTAATCCAAAGGAAAACAGGAGTTGCAGTGGGAGCGGGTAAGCCGGTGTGCCGGAGCGGACAACCGCTCCGGCCGGTAAGAATAGCTTCGTCCGGGCAGCCGGGGGCATATGACCGGCCGGGTGTTAAATACGTAAATCCGGTGTTAATAAATCACAAAAGAAGCATTAACTACCGCAGTTATCTCCTTTTCGATGGAGTATTCATCATTGATGCCGTAGTCGGAAATCTGATTTGAGTTTTTTGGGGTAATCTGCAGAACACCCATCCGTGCCGTCCGGAGCTCACCCAGAGCGCGGTCGGTGGCTGCTGCCACACGGTTGGCCCGGTCCATTGCATCCTTGGCGGCTTCCGCCTGCACCTGAATTTTAACATCCGCCAGCTTGGTATATATAAAACGTGGCTGTTCGGTAACCACATTCACACCTTTTTCTATAAGGGAGACAATCTCAAGCGATATTGCCTTTATGAGCTGAACGTCAGGGGACTTGATTTCAAAGCGTTGGGAGTAATTCCGCCCGATAACATTCTGCGTGGTGTATCCGCTTGCTGAGATTTCGTAAATATCATAACTGGAAGGGGGTGAAAGCGCCACAACATCCTTCTTAAACCCCTTTCCCTCAAGGTAAACCAGTGCCTGATTAAGCTGGTTTTTCATCTGCCGGTAGGCCTCCTGCGGGGAGGAGGATTGGGAAGAAACCGTTGCAGCCAGGATTCCCAGGTCTGAGACGATATCCATTTTGGCCGAGCCGGTAACGTTTATAGTCTGGCTGTCCTTGTTACGGTCGCTAAGCGTATTATTGATAATTATCACTGCAATAAGGAGGAAAACACCGCCGACCGCAGTAGCGATAATACCTTTGTTTGTTTCATTCATGGTAAACAGAGATTAAAAGTTTTGATTTGTCAGAGAGAAATGTAATTGAGTCGGGAGTAATAAACAACAGGAACTTCAGTAACCTTAGTGCACTTACAAGCACCCTTGTGTACCAACTCAAAGCAGAACCCGCATACAGCCAGCACCCTACTGTTTGTGAGGCGGTTAGGGCATTGCTGATGATTGGCAGCTAGCCCGGTAGGGGCGGCTCGCGAGCCGACTAATATCGGTAAAATCGAATTTATAATATGTAGAGAATTGAGTAGAAAGGAGAGGTTACAACCCGATACCGATACTTCTGTTGCCGTTCTTCGGTAAGGGGTATCAAAGTGTTATTGATAAGGTGATGCCTCATAATTTGCCCATTTGCTGAAGCTGAACTATCTTACAAAATGTGTAAGTTTGCATAATTAAATTTTGGTTACATAATGAAGATTGTCTCCTTTTTTTCCGGTGCTGGTGGTCTTGACCTTGGGTTTGAAAAGGCGGGGTTTGATGTCATCTGGGCAAACGAATACGACAAAGAAATTTGGGAAACATTTGAAAAAAACCACAAAAAAACAGTTCTTGACAGAAGAAGCATAGTTGATGTGCCCTCTGAGGATGTTCCAGATTGCGATGGTATAATAGGTGGTCCACCATGCCAAAGCTGGTCAGAAGCAGGTGCTCTGCGTGGTATTGCTGATAAACGGGGACAGCTGTTTTTTGAGTTTATGCGAATATTAGCCGACAAAAAACCTAAATTTTTTCTGGCGGAGAATGTTTCAGGAATGTTACTGCCGGCTCATCGGGAAGCATTGGCAAAAATCAAACAGATGTTTATTGATATCGGTTATAATCTGTCATTCGAACTGTTAAATGCTTCTGATTATGGTGTACCGCAGGACAGAAAGCGTGTCTTTTTTATTGGTTACAGAAAAGATCTGAATAGTCAGTTTACATTTCCAAAACCAACAACTGAAAAAAATAAAATAACACTTGACAAAGCTATAAGTTCTTTAACTGGCAGCGTGCTGCCCGCAAAAGATGGCAATTTTACAAATGGTGCTGATTGCAAAGTTCCGAATCATGAGTATATGATTGGTGGATTTTCGTCAATTTATATGTCACGGAACAGAGTGCGTTCATGGGATGAAGTCTCATTTACAATTCAGGCAGGCGGAAGACATGCCCCCCTGCATCCGCAGGCACCCAAAATGAAGTTTATTGAACAAAACGTTCGTGAATTTGTAAAAGGGAAAGAAAACCTTTACAGACGGTTAAGTATCAGGGAATGCGCAAGAATTCAAACCTTCCCTGACAATTTCATTTTTTACTATAAAAATGTTGCCGAAGGTTATAAGATGGTTGGTAATGCTGTGCCAGTAAGACTCGCGAAGGTGTTAGCTGAAAAAATTCTGGTTGATATGAATCAGTTAAAGAAGGTTGATAGAACATTAGAAGCAGCAGTTTCAGGAGCAATTAACGGAGAAATTGTGAAGGAAAAAATGAATGAAATATTGAAGAATGTAGCTGTTTGATGAAAAAATCAGCTAACCAAACGATAAACGGAAAAGCATTTGAATATGCGCTTTTAAAATCGTTTGATGAGAGTCTTAAAACCATAACATCTGTATCAATACTTGAAAATAATATATATAGTACAGCACTGCAATGTTTTCAGGGTTTACCGGAGAAAGAACAGGTAAAATTTGAAAAAGCTGCAGATTCTGCTGCCAAGTTTTTACTTGAGATTGAACCCCGTCTGTCAAATAGTTTAAATGAAAACGATAACCTGCAGCTTGAAATAGTTTCAGACAAAGCCGGACAGCACGGAGACGTTCGTGATCTTCTTGCAATAAGGTCATTGCAAAAGTGGGAAATAGGCATTTCTGCAAAAAACAATCACCGGGCGGTAAAACATTCTCGTTTGTCTAACGAGATTGACTTCGGAGAAAAATGGCTGGGAATGCCTTGTTGCAAAGAATATTTCGATGAGATATCTCACATATTCAACCAGTTATCAAAAATCAGAGATTCAAGCGGTGCAACACAAAAATGGAGTTCGCTTGGAGACTACCATACTATGGTTTATCTGCCGGTATTAGAAGCTTTTACGAAAGAGCTAATACGGCTGGAGAAAATTAATCCAGAAATGGTTGCAAAAAGGCTGATTGAATATCTGGTCGGCAATAAAGACTTTTATAAAGTAATTAAAAGGGTAAAAAGAGTCGAAATTCAGGCATACAACTTATATGGAACGTTGAGTTCTGCTTTTGAGACAATTAAACCCAAAAATAAGGTTACAAAAGTTAAATTGCCTAACCGGCTTATTGAGGTTGTCTATCAGGAAAATTCAAAAACAACACTATTGGTCACACTAAATGAAGGGTGGCAAATATCATTTCGTATTCACAACGCAAGTTCAAGGGTTGAACCGTCATTAAAGTTTGATATAAATCTGGTTTCAACACCTCAGACCTTATTCACCACTACTTTGTTTTTGTAATAACGGTAACATTTAACTGAAGCTGAGTGCTATTGAGAACATAATACGGAACAATCCACTCACCAACCCCAGACTTCAGTCGGGTGCTAGAGTTTGACCTCTAGAGTACTTGCTCAACTGGGGATGGTAGCTAAACTGCATATATCACCGCTCACCCAACCCTGAACGCAGATGACATTTCCTCAATTTCGGTTTTTGTTATCTTGTATTTCCTTGCTATTAAACTCCATTTTCCCACAGCTTTCTGAATCTTTGTTACAATATTTTTGGCCTGCTTGTTATTCACTCTGAAGTAGGAAGCGGTTTCTAATGCCAGTTCATAATTGAGAGCATTATCCGCCTCAGATATATTTAAGCTCAGGCTAGTGCCTATTGGATTGGGGTTAACATCATACACAGGCGATAGCATCCAGCCGGTTTTGGTAAGCAGAAATCCATGGTTTCGCAAATGATCGTCTGTGTTAGAAACTGCGATAAAAAACACGATACGTTTCCACAGTTCTGCAAGCTGCATGTTTACCTCTGACCCATAACGCATGATGAAATCAGCAATTTCAAGATAACTTGCACCTATTGAATCACTCTGACCATCACGATAACCAAGCATTGTCATTGCTGAGGTGAAATGAATTCGCTTATTCTTCTTTCTGTCGAACCGCTTTACCAGAAAGGTGTGATGCTTTCCTGCAAACTTAACCGCCTGTGAATTGGGTACATTTAACCCGGACGTCGCGGCAAGTTCGTGAACAACCATTTCCCATGCACCAATGTTGAAGATATCCTGTGCGCTGGGAAATTTTGCAATCCATAATTCTCCTTTTGAATCTGTTATGCTTGCTTTGGGACGCGCCCCGCCAAGCGAAGATCCGGGAGCGATTAATTGATTGAGCCATTTGCTGTAGTCAGGTTCTTGTATATCTTCTGACCGCTCAATCATAAGACTTGCATACTGCAGTTCTGCGATCGAAGACCATGGTGGTACGGCGAGACGATCATCGGAGTTTATAAAATCCCCTTGCGCTTCCAGTTTAAAGCGCAGAGCACCCATCCTGCATTGGTCATATACGCCAAGAAGGAAGTCAGATTCGGTTAAAGTTCGCGGCTTTCTTTGTTCAGTTCGTGCAAGCACTGCCTCACGCCTTTTCATTAAAACACGCCCCCACCTGTCAGGTGATGAGTCCAGGAAAATACCAAAATTTGAATGCTCTTGAGGGGGATGCTGAGTACCGGTAAAGTTTTGCAGCAAAGGATCAAGATGCAGGGCTGAATTTTTTTGAAGCCATTCAGCAGAATACTCAAATGAAAATATCTCACTACCTCTTACCATTTCGGCATAAAGAGAACCTACCAACAAAGGTTTTTCTGAAGCAGACCAGTCAGCGTAAACAAGAATCTTTTTTCGGTTGTTTGCTTTAGTCATGGGTACCCTTTTTATGCTTGGGTGCCCGCTGTTTAATGGTGATTCTGGCATCCTGCAGTTTGCGGCCCAGGACATCGTCATTAGCAACGGTGGTCAGGTCATCCAAAAGTCCAAGGACAAAAAGCACCATCGCATAGCTTCCAAAGCTAACGTTTGGCCTTCCCGCCTCGATGGCGGTAAGTGTGGGGCGGCTGATGCCTGCGCGTTCTGCTATCTGGGACATACTAAGCTGCCGCCTAAGGCGGGCAAGCTGGATATTTTCCCCCAGTCTTTTGAGGGTGCGGGTTACTTTTAAAGGGTGCATGGCTGCTTCATTATAGTGTAAATTAAACTTTACAAATATAACATAATTTGTAAAATATTATTTACATTATATGGGGGGGGGTACTGAGGCGAGGTGTAGTAAAAATGAGAATACTTCGGGCTTCAGGGCGTGGGGGATGGTGTTGATTAAGGCGCTTTATGGTGATGTGTGAGATTCAACGGAATTATTACCTCACGATGGGTTTTTGCATTTGCGGCGTCTCATCGGGGAAAGCGAAGAAACTATAGTGGTATATATTTGGATACGCATATTATAGTGTGAACCCTGGAGGTTTTGTGAGAATATATATGCAGATACACGCAGGAAAGCGTGTATCTGCTCTGTTAAAATGTGAGGTGGTGTTAAAAGGCGGAGACGAATCCGAGATTGAACGAAGGATATTTATGCGTGAAGTTATAACCGTATTCGGCAACAAGGCGGATGTTCCGGCGGGCTACATGCCCGAAATGAAGTGCTGCGCTGCGGTGGTTCTGGCTGCTTTCATCTGATTCAATCCAGTTGAACACTGCCACACCGTAAAAACGGCTGTCGTCACCATTGGGCATATATATCAGCTCTGCCATAGCACCTTTGGTATTGATTTCCTTCACCGTAAAACCGGACAAAGTTGCATCATCCTTGCGGCTCAGATACATAGCGTTAAGTTCAAATCCTCCCGCGCTCAGGGTTACATCAGGACCAAACATGGTGATGCCATTGTCTGAAAACCGCTGACGCTCCGCACCCAGATAGGTGAATCCGCCGATTCTCACCCCTTCAGCGATATCCTGCGAAACACGTCCGATAAAGTTTTTAAACGGATCTGAATCAAATGTGCCGGCCGGGCCTGGGGTTCCGATTCCGGTTCCGTTAACCAATTCGACAAATATATCGGTCCCGGTTGGAAGGGAGTAGTTGACCATTATTCCGCGGTCATACGTGAGGTTGATTTTTGAACTGACCGGTGAAAATTTCATAATCTGATAGTCAGCGCGGGTGAGCCGGACCTCACGCTTAAAGAGGGGGTCTGAAACCTGAAACTGTCCCAGATATATATCCAGTTCAAGACCCGCAATGTTGTTAAACATCAGATAAGCATCTTCTATCTTTCCGGAGTGACCCTCTTCCAGTATATAATATACGTAGTAGGAGATATACGTTGAGAGCGCGCCGCCAGAGAGCAGTTTAAATACTGATGGTGCATAAAAATCAGTTTGTTTTGACTGATCCTGATTATAGGTGACATATCCTTCAAGACGCATAGCAAGAGGCACATCGCGGATGAGAGAGACCTGATCATCGCCGGTATCCTGAAAATAGCGCGGTGCTTCCTTATCCTTCAGTTCAAATCCGTTTGCCGCGAACTCTTCGCCATAGTCCTTCAGTTTAGGCGCCGGAGCGTGGCAGGTTTTGCACGACATACTGTATTTGCGCGCAAAAGCGGGGATGGCGTGTGTATCAGCCAGAAGACCCGCGAGAAAAATAGCTGCTGTAAGTATATATATAGAACGTTTCATGATGTTTCCTGTTCCTGTTATGGTAATATTTGAATCTGTGTTGAGTGCTTATTGACAACCACTATTTCTGCTTCATCGGGGACTCCGAGAAAATCGGCAACCGGCTTCATCAGCTTCTGATAATTCAGCACTGCGGTTACTTTTAACGCACCGGGCGCGATGTTGTCAGGCAGATTAAAGGAGAAGGTCTCAATCTTTGTTTCGCGCGGCCCTATGCGATAGTCAACCCCGAGCGAAGCAGTATTCCATTGCTGAATAGTCATCCGCCCCTGTGGATCAAAATAAGGCATTCGGAAGATACGGTCTCCAACAGGAATACCATCCCTTTGCACTCCCTTAAAATTAGGTTCATTAAGCGCGATACCCATATCCTGATATGCAAGCACATCAGTGCCGATGGTGTACTCTTCACCTGCAAAACCCTTTTTGTCAACCTTCAGATGATATATGTTCCCTTTTGCGTCAACTGCTTCCACGTGCATCCATACGATGCGGTCTTCAACAGAGCCGCTGGGGAACTTGTGTCCTGTTTTCTGATTAAAGAGAGCAACAGTGAATTTTACTTTTTCACCCGGTTCGACTTCATTGATATCAGGATGAATACGAAGCTCAATCGTGCCGGCAATTTTTCCGTTATCGTGAGCACCGTGAAACAAATGCTGCCGAACATCTGGATAGGTTATGCCCATTGAAGCTGACTTTCCTTCAGCGTAAGTCATGTGACACTGCTGACAAGTTACCCCTTGTTTTGAGTAGGGGCCTTCTTTCCATTCAAGATGAGTTGATTTAACCCAGACACCAAACGGGCTCATTTCGTTATGGCAGGTTCCGCAGAACTCACCTGTGGAGAGGAAATCTGATTTCACGGTCTGATGTTCGGGAGAGTTAGTGCCTCCGCGCGGACCGTATTTAATTTTTCCGGGGGATGAGATGAAGTTAAAGTTGTATGGAGTATCGCCTTCAAATCCGGTGACGGTATGGCAGACATCGCATGAAACTCCTTCGTTAGCACGGCTGTTAAACTCCGGTTTGGGTGGAGGGACATCACCAACGAGGAACGATACCGGTGCGTGACATCCGTTGCAACCAGCTTTTACACCGGCTACTTTTGCATCCTTTTCGGCATGGGGGATGGCAAGTTTGAAATACTCAACCTCATCCCACTCGTGAGTATAGGCCTGCGACATCATTGACTGTTTCCATTGCTGATAGATATCCGTGTGGCAGGAGGTTCCACAGAACTGAGGAGTCTGGTAATCTTCATATTTGCGGGTGCCGAGTGCCAGCTCTCCGGCTTTCTGGGGGAATATATACGGCGGCAGGAGAAACAAAATCAGGGGAAAGAGTTTGTATAAACAAGTGTTATGTGTTTTCATGACTGTACTAAAAAGTAATATGAATACACAAAAATATCGCCACAATAATTCAGAAGCAAGAAATTTAACCTTAATTAAGATTAAGTATAAGTAGCAACCAGAATAGCGGCAAGCCCAAAAGTTTTTAACGCAGAGTAAAGCAGAATTTTGCGCAGAGCACCGCAAAGTTTTAAAGTCATCCATTGTCTCCAAGCGACAAACAAACATAAAAAACCCCGCCGGAGCGGGGTTATGCAAAAAGAGTTGTTAGTTTGACATAGATACTGGAGCAAAATTTACAACTGCTGCTATTTTTGAGCTGAATTCATCCAGAGAAGCACTGCCCCCTTTTATTTTTTTGGTTAGTTCGGCACTTTCGGTGAGGAGATCCTTAAACTGATCCGCGCCCGGAACCTCAGGAAGTTTTATTTTCAGTTTTTTAAGAACCGGTTTCAGAGCATCTTCTACAAAATCACCAACATATTTATCAAACAGTTTATTAACTTTTCCCCCTTCAAGCACATCGCGTACGCTTATGTTTATTTTGACTTTTGCTATTTCCTTCTTGAAGCGCTTATCAAGCACTTTGTTTATTTCGTCTGCAACTTTATCTACCTGTTTGATTGACTTGTCAAACCCTTTAACTCCTTTAACAATTTTTTCGGCCGGCGCGTCAATTTTACTAATCAGTTTACAGTTCTTTTCGGTTTCAGACAGTGTTTGCTGAAGGGAACCGAGGGAGAGATTGAGATCAGAGATCTTTGATCGCAGTGAAGTTATATCATTTTTTGTGTAAGTGACATTCTCCTTTGATGACCCGGATATCTGCTGCTTTACGCTGAAAAGATGCTGCTTCAGAAATCGAAGCTGAGAGTTAAGCAGGATATTCTGTTTCATAGCGGTTTGCATATCTGTTACTGAAGGTTCAATAATTTTATCTTTAATTGCACCCAGTGATGCGTCAACCCTGCCGAGCTGTTTACCAGATGTGGCAAGGGATGAGGACATTACCTTAACCGCCGCTCCGATGTAAGGAAGTCTTTCGAACACAATAATGGCATCGTTAATGTCAGTGACTTTGGAGTTAAGTGAATTAACCTTGAGCGAAACGCTGCGCGCATCACTCAATGCATTGCCCGATTTCAACAGATTATTCAGTACGGATGTGGATTTGTTCTCTACCCCGGCAATTTCTTTATAAAGATTATCGATATCACCAGCCAGAAGAATGGCATCAGGATCAGAGGATGAAACAGGCACTGATGATATATCAGGATCGGATCCTTTCTGCTGCTTCGGCAGATAAGGTTTGTTGGTATTGATATCAATAAGATACCACTCGTTCCACAGACCGTTTTCGTCATCACCTAACTGTATGTTGGTGTGGTTCTCGGCAGATCGGTTTGCCAGCGTGATCACTTTTCCGTTTTGGGCATAAATTTTGAATCTTCCCTTGCCAAGATGTTTGAAAGAAAAGTTCTGCCCCTCGGAATTGTTCAATTCGCGAAGTCCGACATTTGTTCCCGCGCCGGAATTCAGACTGCCGGCATCAACCAGAAGGGTGTTATTATCAGCAATTGAAATACTGTAATATTGTATGTTTGAGTTCGAGGGTATAATCTGAAATTTTCTGTCATCTAAAAAGTCGCTAAGCTGATATGCCTGCAGATTATTTCCGCTGACTGCCTCAGCAACTCCCGGAACGTCAAAATATCCTTTCAGGTCTTTGCCAAAACTGAGGGCTGATTGAATATATACACTGCCGGCGTCTTCGATTTTATCGCCGGTGCTGCCTGCCAGTTTGTTAAGCTCAGCATCAAGATTGAGCGGCTTGCCGGTTTGAACATTGATCAGAATCCATTCAGTGAAAGTTCCCTCATGATCGTCCCAGATCAGAATATCATTGCCGTTGTCTGATTTTCTGTCCGGCAGGGTAATCAGCTTGCCGTTTTGATTTAAAATCTTAAATCTTCCGCCCCCCATGTAGCGGAAGGTAAAATTCTGTGACGGGGAGTTCTTGGGCTGTTCGAGTTCTATCTTTGTGCCGTTTTTGGAAGAATTGTTCTTAACCGAAATATATCCGGCAACGTTGTGAATATTTATTTTTATATATCCCTGGGTTTCAGAATTCTGAACCGTATATCTCCGGTCCTTTTCGTTTTTATCAAGAGTGTAAACCTGAATAAGTGCCCCCTCCTTTATCTTATCTTCTCCTCCGCTAATATCCCAGTATCCGCCAGGGCGTCCCTCGTTCAGCGCCGACTGGATGAAGTATGGCACTCCCTTCGGAATGAGATCGTTGATGCTTTGGGGAAGAACTACTGAAAAAAAGATAAGTATAATTGTGCATAGCCGTAATAACATAGATTTGTTCCTGAATAATTGTGAAAGATTTGCGGAGCAGGAATCAGACTGAGGGGTCCGGGTGGTGAATGACCTGCGAAAGAAAGCGGCCACGGGGGAGTAACGAAGCAAAAAAGCAATTCTGTCCGGGAATGAAAGCTGCGGTTTATATATACCACAATGTTCATTTGGGAAACATCAGTCCGCTGATCCCTAAAAATTGGTGATGTGTTAATAATCATTTTTTAGCCGTATAGAAATTTACGAAAATCGTGTGTAAGTTCAACAGAACAATCAATAAAAATTCGCTGCTTTCACAGAAAAATATTCTGGCGATATATAATGTATAAAAAATATATAAAGTGTATAATAATTAAACAATTACTTTGATCCGCTTTTCTGATTGAAACACCGGCTGAGGTCCTGCGGGAAAACACAGGCGAAATTAACGCAGTTCATCCAACTGGGGAAAAGCAACCCGTCAGAAAATCCTTGTCAGATTGGAAGTTCAAAAGCACAACAAATGCTGAAGCGCCTACTGCTGGTTGAAGAACCAGTACCTACCCGTTTGTCAACCTAAAAAGCCGTAAAACAGGGCAATAATGCAATAATCAATGAGGATTTGCCATGAAATCTGAAAATTGTTAAGTTAACACCTTAGTTTCATGGGGTTTTGCACTTTTTCGCTCTGCTGGAACATCGTTTCGTATCATCCTGAACAATTCTTTTTTTTTGTTTAGAAATCACAAAACCATCATCACAGTAAAGGGCACAACCATGAAAATACTTAAGATACTTGGCATCAGCGTTTTTGCTTTAGTAATTCTCGCCGGGGCATTTTTGCTCTGGTTTAATTCAGCTTACCCGAAGGTCAGCGAACCAGGAAAGCTGATGGTTCAGATGACCCCGGAGCAGATTGCGCGCGGTAAATATCTTGCCAACCATGTAACCGTCTGTATGGACTGTCACTCAACACGAGACTGGTCAAAATACTCAGGTCCCATGGTAGCAGGGACAGAAGGAAAGGGAGGGGATAAATTTACTGAAGAGCTGGGCGGGGTTCCGGGCACAATCTATTCACCGAATATAACCCCGGCCGGAATAGGTGACTATACTGACGGTGAGCTGCTCAGGGCATTTACTCAAGGGGTGACAGCAACGCACCGAGCGCTTTTTCCGCTTATGCCTTATACTTCTTATAACAAGCTTTCCATGCAGGATGCAGAAGCGATCATCGCGTATATACGAACACTGGAGCCCATTCAGAATGAAGTACCGGTTTCAGAGCTTAACTTTCCGATGAATCTAATCGTAAAAACTATTCCGCTTGAGAACTTTAATCCGTCCCAGGAACCCGACACCAGCAACTTCCCTGCTTACGGAAAATATCTGACAACCATAGCCGGATGCGGTGACTGCCACACTCCGACCGACAAAGGGACCCCGCTCCCCGGAATGGAGTTTGCCGGAGGATTTACCTTTCAGATGCCGGGAGGACTTTTGACCTCCTCCAATATAACACCGGACAAGGAAACCGGTATCGGTACCTGGACCAAAGAACAATTCATCACGCGGTTTAAGTCATTCGCATCAGACAGCGGGATGAATACTCCTGTTACGGGTATATATGACTTCAACACCGTAATGCCATGGACCATGTACGCCGGGATGACCGAACAGGATCTGGGCGCAATTTACGAATATCTGACCACACTAAAACCGGTTGCGAATAAAATTAACCGGTGGGACGGCAGCAAGCAGCTCCCCGGCATGATGATTAAGTAAACGATATATATACCATCTGCAATATTGTAAGCCGGAGGTTACCATGCCTCCGGTTTAACTGTTTTAATGGACTTGGTGACAAAGCCATGGGCGGGGGATAATTATTTGAACAGGAAAAAATACCCGGCTTTGCATGATTATTTCCTCTGGCTCAAAATTCAGAATTTTGAGTATCTTGCGGAAGTGCAGTTTATCCTCTTTTTACTGCAAGCATTTCTTTCATTTTTTTCTCCAACAAAATAAGCATCGTATGATATGAGTGAAGAAAAAACGCGTCTGCAGTCAGAGAACCGAAAAGAATGGCTTTTGTGGGGTCCTTATCTTTCTGAAAGGCAGTGGGGCACCGTGCGGGAGGACTATAGCCAGAGCGGCGATGCCTGGACTTATTCCACTCATGACCAGGCCCGCAGCAAGGCCTACCGCTGGGGTGAAGAAGGTATTGGGGGAATCTCTGATAGTAAGCAGCGACTCTGTTTTTCACTTGCAATGTGGAACGGCAAAGACCCCTGCATAAAAGAGCGTCTTTTTGGTCTGACCGGTCCGGAGGGGAACCACGGCGAAGATGTTAAAGAGATGTATTACTATCTCGACTCCCTCCCTTCTCACGCATATATGAAGATGCT
>JADLAF010000071.1 GCA_020848375.1 Ignavibacteriaceae bacterium | reverse complement strand
GTCCTAACGACAAGCGGTCGGTGGGTTCATATCATATTGCGTTTTCTACCAATATACAATCTCTCCTGGGATTGAATTGGATTATGATGATTCGCAGGTTGACAAAATACCGTAGGGACAAGGTCGCGACCTGTCCTAACGACAAGCGGTCGGTGGGTTCATATCATATTGCGTTTTCTACCAATATACAATCTCTCCGGGATTGAAATGGATTAGCAACAATTATGAACCGCGACCCCGACTAGTCGGGGGGTGACCCGTTAATAACAAATATTATAAGAATAAAAAAATATATACTAAGGAACAAAGTTGAACTTTAAGGAAATCGGAAGAAAAATTCTGGGGATACGCACAGAAGAGGAAATAACTGCACAGGCAAAAAAAACGCCAAAAGAAAAAGTTATTGAATTCTTTAAGTCACTCGGCTTTGCGTTAATAGCCGCGCTGTTTATCATTACATTTTTTGTGCAGAATACCAGAATCCCGACAGGATCAATGGAAAACACCATTTTGGTTGGTGATTTTGTTATTGTAAATAAATTTATTTATGGCTCATCCTCACCGCGGTATATACCGTTTACTGAAGTTGCTTTGCCTTATTTCACCATCCCGGGTTACCGCGAGCCGGAGCCAGGGGATATAGTCGTATTTGAGTTCCCCGGAGACAGGGAAGAACTTGTACCGAAAGAGTTGAACGTTAACTATGTAAAACGTCTAATCGGTATGCCGGGTGATACCCTCCAGATTATAGACCGTGTTGCCTATGTCAACGGAAAAGAGTTTCCCGTTCCGCCTTATGTTCACTATGCACTTCCTTACTCAAAACCCGCGGAAAGAGGAGAAGATTATATATATCCAGCCGGGGCTTCGTGGAATGAGGACAACTATGGCCCCTATGTGGTTCCAAAAGCAGGGATGACCGTTCCGCTGACCCTTGAAAATATTATGCAGTGGAGAACGTTCATTGATCGTGAACACGGCGGAAGAGTAGTTGACGTGAGGAGCGGAGTTATCACCATCAAAGGTACACCGGTTAACTCCTACACCGTAAAAAAAGATTATTATTTTATGATGGGAGATAACCGTAACGACAGTTACGACAGCCGATTCTGGGGTCCGGTTTCGCGTGATGCAGTAGTTGGTTCAGCGTTTCTGGTACTGTTTTCGTGGGATAGAGAAATACCGTTCTTTAATATCTTCAAGCTTCTGGGCTCAGTGCGGCTTGAAAGAATTATGATGATACTTGAATAATTGTGGATTGTGAATTCAGAGACGTCGTTTATGTCCTTCAAATCGTTATTGTCCTTTTACCAGTAGCTGCAATAACTGCCCGCTAAGCCGCTAATAGCTAATCCTTATCAATAAAAAAGCCGCCGGAAGTTTTACCCTCCGGCGGCTTTTTTGTTTTAATCTGTTTTCAGATTAGTTGAAGATGTAACGAACACCTAACTGAATTCTGTAAACATCATTTACGGTAGCTGCTTTGATAAATGTTTTATCAAGAAGCGCGCCGCCAACTCTCTGTAACTGATAGCGTGCTTTACCGTTTGCATCAGCACCCTGCGAAATGAGCGGGGTGGTGGTAACTAATTGATCTCCAACGCCCCAATCAGCATTAAGGAGGTTCATGAAGTTAAGAATGTCAAGACGTACCTGAAGGGTATTCTTCTTATTAAGGAATTCGGTATAAAACTCCTGAACAATACTCAGGTCAGTTCTGAACATCATCGGCATGCTTACACCGTTACGTTCAGCGTACTTTCCTCTGTTTTCACTCAGATAATCATCCTGCTGGATGAACTTCTCGAAAGCATCTGCCTGCTGAGCAGCGGTGAAGAGTGTTGTTGTAACACCGCCGCTGGTGGAGGTGATATCAACAAAGTTCATTTCTGCCTGGTCTTTTGGAATATATATCAGGTCATTGCTTGTTCCGCCGTCACCGTTAAGATCGCCAGAGAATGTATAACTTGCCACACCCTGAACAAATCCGTTTACAATTGCCTGATTATAACCGTCAACAAACAGTGAGAATGTGGTCTTACCGAAGTTGAAATAATCAAGTGAATAAGAAGCAGCAACAAAAAGGCGATTGCCAGGATTGTTTGCTGAGAATGAAGCACCAGGATTATTAGGATTGCCTGAGTGCTGGTTTCCGTTCCAGGAACCAAACGCAATTGAACCTGCATCAACTGTGTTCTTTGCAACACCGTAGTTGTAACCGGCCTTAAAGTACCAGTTATCAGAAAGCGGCTTTTCAAGTGAAGCAGAGATGTTGTAGTAATATCCCTGATCTTGATTTTTCAGAACGATTGCGTTATCAATTTTGCTGTTGATTTTATTACCAGTTGTCCAGCGCGGACGATTGTCAGCACCTGTGAAAGCTGTATTGGGGTCCTTCAGGTTTGCGTTTATATAATATACGCCGTTTACATCCTGGCTGTACAGGAACTCTGCAGTTCCGATGAAGCCATAAGGAAGTACCTGATCAACACCTACATTTGTTCTCCACATCTGCGGAAATTTGAAATCCGGGTCAGTCAGAGCAAGCTCATACTGTGAAGCAGGAGCTCCGGTAACTGAAGTTGGTTTGTATTTATCCGGATTCGGGTTGAACGGACGGTTACGGGTATTATCTAAACGTTCAAAACCGGTAAGCATACCATTATTACCGATCTGATTTGAAATCCACACATAAGCCGGTTTTCCGGTAAAGATACCTGTTCCGCCGCGTACCTGGGTGGTTTTGTTTCCGAAAACATCCCAGTTTACACCAACTCTTGGTGAGAAGAGTATGTTTGCATCTGGAAGTTTTTCGGTCTTATACTGAACGGTTGCACCATCTTCATCTTTGAAGAAGAGGGTATCCATCTGAGGATTCTTATATCCTGTTTCTCCGAATATCGGAAGGTCAAATCTGATACCTGCAATGACATTAAGCGTACTGCTGACTTTCCACTGGTCCTGGGCATACAGACTTGAGTACATTACTTCAAGCGGCTGTACAGGTTTATCCTGACCAGGGATGTTTGACCAGCGAACCTGGAATCTTCTGAGAGATACTGTTGATGTATCTCTTGCAGGGTTTCCGAGGTATCCGTTTGCATCAGTATAGAAATCATTTAATGAGTTATATACATAAGCGCTCTGCGAACCCGGGAAGAATATGTTTTCAGATTCATAACTTTCTAAGCTGACGCCAAATGTGAGGTTATGATCATCAAGATACCAGCTCAGGTTATTCTGAATCTGGAAGCTGTTATAGCGGAGTTCATTGTTCGGGGTGAAGGGTTCATAACCGAAAGTGGTATATACTGATCCGCCCTCAAGAATGTCAACCATCGGGAAGAAGGTTCCGCGTGACTCACGGCTTTCATCATTGTACGTATATCCGATGATGAAGTTGTTTGTCAGGTTGTTTGAGAAAATTGAGTTCCACTCACCGATGACTGATCTGATGTTTTCAAGAATCTTATAGTTTGAGTTCTGGAAGTTCAGACCGTTAAGGTTTGATCTTCTGTTACCGAAACCAAGAGAACTTGAATTAGAAGTAAGAACATCAGTGTAAGAATCCAAGTGGGTGTAACGTAAGCTGAGTTTGTTTGAGTTATCAAGGTTGTAATCAAACTTGACGAGGAACCTGGTGGAAGGTGTTTCGTGATCGTAACCTTCATAAGGTCCGGTTTCATAACCGAAATTTCCTCTAAGGAAGTTGCTAAGAGAATCGAGTGCCGTTTTACGGACTCTGGTTACCTGACCGGTTACTGTCTGAGTACCATCATTGGCCAGATAGGTTGTACCGGGCTGAATTAGGTTATCGGTTTCAAAATTAGCGAAGAAGAACAGCTTATTCTGAACAATCGGGCCGCCGAGGCGAACACCGACCTGATTGAAGTCGAATGTGCCTGATTTGAAATCAGCGTCACCGGCTTTGTCACCAACGAAATCATTATTGCGGAACTGATAATAAACAGAGCCGGAGAATTCGTTTGTACCACTGCGGGTGATGGAGTTGATTCCGGCGCCTACAAAGTTGCCCTGACGAACGTCAAATGGAGAAACATTTACCTGAATCTGCTCGATAGCATCAAGGGAAATAGGAGCTACACCGGTTCTGTCTCCGGGAAGCCCTGCCAGTCCGAATGAGTTATTGAAGTATGAACCGTCAATGGTGATGTTATTAAGACGGTTATCAACACCTCCGAAAGAAGAATTTCTTCCAGACTGAGGGGTCAGTTTGGTTATATCTTCCAGCCGTCTGCTGATGGTAGGAATGCTTTCGATACCTTCTCTTTTTATTGAGGTTTCGGTACCGGTGCGGTCTCCGCGGATGATGGCATCTTTTTCACCATAAACTGCTACATCACCGAGCTGAACTGCCTGAGTGGACAGTTTTACATCAACAGCAAGGTTCTGTCCCAGTTCGAGGTAAATATTCTCAACCGACTGAGAAACAAATCCTACGAAAGAGAAAGTGATTTTGTATGGTCCGCCTACGCGCATACCAGGGATGTTATATTTACCGTCAGATCTGCTCGAGATACCATATTGGGTACCAGAAGGGACGTGAACGGCAATGACGTTTGCTGCCGGCAGGGCTTCGCCTTTGTCATCCGTGATTACACCACTGATACTTGCGGTGGTAATCACTTGTGCATGCACAAGGGAAAGCGGAGCGATGCTTAACAGCAGGAACAAACAGAGGGCTGTTTGTAGAAGTTTTTTCATAACGACGACTCCAAGTTGTTTAGTGTTAGTTTTTCGGGAACTGTTTCCGACCGCCTGAACGACCGAAAAATTTCTGATTGAATCTCCGCGGATATAAAATTCCGGCGGTCTAAAGTATTTTATTTTAGTCCGGAAATTAACTAATTTTTCCTCTTATCGCGGAGCATCACTTCGTTATTAAATTATTAATAAACCGGTGATTTAGTTTATCCGGGCAGAGCTCAGACCGGCTTTCCTGACAATTTCAGCCAGTGATAGCATTTTTATACCCTGTTCTTTCAGGGTATAAAGTTCTTTTTTTATGTCCAGATATGCCTGAGCGTCAAGAAAGATAATTCCGGCTTCATCTGAGCGCAGGCGCGAAACGAATAATTTTATTTCATTTAATGAGATACCTGAATCAGTATCTCTCAGATCAACTAAAAGACCGGTGCCAATAACCGGGATCCCCTTCTCGGCAGATTTTTTAACAATCCTCCCTATTGCGGAGGGGAGGTAAAAATTGGCCTGGTGTGAAAGCAGGAGCAGATTCACACCCGAAAAATAGGAGAAAATATTATTCAAAGCTCCGTTAAATCTTGATTCTGAAAAAGAAAAATCAAGTTTAAAATCTACCTCTTTTATCTCCCCGTCAAGCAGTACCCCGTAGTTTCTGTTCCCTTGGGTAATAATCCGCAGCTTTGAAGGGTTGATTTTTTCAGCGTAAACTAAAGGGTAAATTCCGGCGGGAAGGTAGTCCAGATCGCTCAAATTAAAATTGTCACTGCTTCGTATTAAGAGAAATACAGCCAAAGCCCCCTGGCTCCTCTGGTGCTGCGGAGATCGTGTGATTCTGGATGAGAGTATCTTATTGCTGCCACGATAGATGTTCAGATTGTAGGTGTACTGACCGTTAAAATCTGATTTCGCTCTTAATGAAGACTTTGCGAGAAGTGTATTGAGACTTTTAACAAAGACCGGAAATATAACATCGCCGGGCAGCGTAACGCGGAGCAAAATTGAAGTCGTATCATTTTTTACAGGGCGTTTTGACTGCCTTTTTATAAGGGTATCAGGGATGTTGTAATAGGAAAGATGATATCGGAAGAGTGAGTCAGCATTTATTTTATTTTCAAAATCCTGCTCATCGGGTGTGCGGGTTGAATCTCCACCAGTAAATACCAGGAAGAGGAAGAGCGCCAGATTCAGCAGCAGAACAAAAACGAGAGTTTTCTTTAATGCCAGAGAACACCCTTGAATATGTGCATGTTAAAAAACAGTCCTCCTTTCATGGAAATTACTTGTTGAATTCAGGTTTTCTTTTTTCCAGAAATGCGGAGGTCCCCTCCTTAAAGTTATCGGTACCACAGCAAAGACCAAATAAAGACGCTTCGTAAGCGAGCCCTTCCTTAAGCCCGAAATCACCACTGGCGTGAACTGCCTTCATTGCAAAGGAAACAATGTCCGCCGGCTTGGAGGCAATAGCCGTGGCAACTTTCATCACAGCAGGTTCAAGCTCTTCAGGGCTGAAAACCCCCTGAACGAGCCCCAGTTTAAGAGCCATGTCGGCATCAATATTTTCTCCTGTCAGTATATAGTAATAGCCGTAGCCCTGGTTCAGAAGACGGGGGAGCCGCTGCGTTCCGCCATAGCCGGGGATTATCCCAAGGTTTATTTCGGGCTGACCAAATTTCGCGTTCCCTGATGAAAATCTGATGTGACAAGCCCACGCCAGTTCTGACCCTCCGCCAAGTGCAAAACCGTTTACCATGGCAATAACCGGTTTAGAAAGTTTTTCGATTTTGTTAAAAACTTCCTGCCCAAGTTCTGCAAATGATTTACCGCTGATGGTATCAAGTCTGTTAATCTCTGAAATATCTGCCCCGGCAACAAACGCTTTTGGTCCCGCTCCGGTTATAATAACTACTCTTGTGTTTTCATCCTTCGAGAGGAAGTCAAAGACCTCTGAAAGCTCTTTGATGACTGTTGCATTGAGTGCATTCAACTTGTCAGGGCGGTTAATGGTAATTTTAGCAATATGGTTTTCACAGGAAAAAAGGATGGTTTCAAATTTCATGATATTTCTCAGATAGTTGCAACTAATGGAATTCTGATTTTTAGATCGAATGAGATGAACTGGTTATCAGGGAAATAGTGATAGTTGGTCATAATGTCCAGTAAAAACATTGAAGCACCAATTCCTGCTGAAAAACCAAGTTTTGTCCCTTCCTCTATGTAGCCGGGTCTGTTGGTTTTGAACTGGTGAAAGTTCTGAAATATCAGCAGCGTGGAAGAGACTTCAAGCACTGGCATAATTATTACAACACGCTCCATGAAGGGGGCAAAAAAATATCGTGCGCCGACAGTTAAGGGAAGCATATTGGTGGAAAAATGGGAATATTCTGAGGCCTGGTAGTAGTCCTGAGATGCGGGATACTGCTCAAATCCTATCTTACCGAAAAGGAAAACCGGAAGGTATTCGTTGTCGGTATAAGAAAGCTCCATGTTGTAGCCGTAACCGAGGAAAGACACCTTGCCAAAGTCACCGAGCGGCAGACGCGGACCCAGTCCGACAGCCAGAAAGATGCCTCTTGCCTTATCAGATGGCGGTTGTTTCTGAGCTGATAACGGAAGTACCAGCAGAAAAAGGGCGAAAAGAAGCGTGTGCGATAAAATTCTTTTCATAACTCAATTTACGAAAAATCACATACCAGTTTGCCATAATATGTTCGGATTTTCACATTTCAGAGTTTGACTGCCAGTCGGTCAGAGAGTTTGGGCGCATTTATTCTGTCATCAGGAAGGAGATTGTTCAGATTGGGGGAATCACCCTGTTCAACACTCCACGGTTTGCCCAAAAGATTTTTCAGTCCGGTCACTATTTGATAAAAATTGAGACCATCATTGGAATCAAAATGATAGATACCGCCTGGCATGGTCCTAATAGTGTCAGCCAGACAAACAGCGGTATCTTCAAGAAAGGAACAGGCCTGCATCCAGTTAACCGATGCGGTAATTTTGCCGCTATCATTAAACTCACTGTCCAGAAAATTAACCATGTGGTTTTTTTCTGGTTCGGTTCCAATCTGCCATCCAAGCCGCACAACCACGGCTTCCGGGTTAAAGGAAAGAATCCTTTGTTCACATTCCAGTTTGTAAATACCATAATCATCATCGGGATTTGGTCTGTCATGCGGAGTGAAGGGTCCGCGCTGAGAGCCGGAGTAAATGGAAACTGAACTTGTATATATTAGCTTTATTCCGAGCCGGCTGCAAAGGCGCGAAATCAGTTCTGCCCATGCGGGGGAGCCGGATGCACAGTGAAAGAGATAGTCCGGCTGAACACCAGCCAGAAAATCAAAACAGGCCTTCTGGTTTTCCGGCGGGATGATATTGCGGTCCCAACGGATAGCAACCGCACCTTTGGTGACAAGATAATTTGAGAGAGCCGGGGCAACAGTCCCGCTCATTCCGGTTATTACAGCTTTCACAGGGCATCTCCCTTGGTAAATAAGGACACTTCCAAAAATAATCAAAGTATTACGAAATAAGAAGTTTGAACACGAATCCAGCAATAGAAAAACTCGAAGTGCTGTAACCAATTATTATAGAGCGGGTTGTAAATGATTTTTTATCACCATGCATTAGAAAATGTGCAGCTAGATTTTTGCGTAAGTTGTTCTATATTAAAGACTTATGGCGAAAATCCAAGTCCTAATGCACGATTAAGGTTTAATGCTTTTTGTGTAAGAATGAGTGTTTTATCATAATTTTTTATCTGAATAAAGCAATCTATTGCACCGAGGTAAACTTCTTTCTGTCTGGAACCCGCGTTAATTTGGGCTTCAAACAGCGCCCCCGCCTCAGCATATTTTTTTTGCTGATAGAGCCGGACGGCTATATCTACATTGCTTATCTGGGAGTAAAGCGGAACGGCGATGAACACTAATAATAAAAAGGAAAGCAAAGAAAAGTGAAAATTTGTTGCCGTTTGCTTTCTGTGAGAGGGAAACATTGATGCTGAACCAGAGGTGTTTATGATCTGCTTTTTCAATTTTATCTTCATAACTTGGAATAATGTGCCGGTAAAATAGGCAGATTGAATACATTTGCAAAACCAATAATACCCTTTATTAATGCGGATTTGAGCAGGCCCAAGGCGGATTTTCCTGAGTGTTTTGCCTCATGAGCGGAGTGTATTTCTATAAGATGAAAGCGCGGAGTTTGGAAAATGGTAAATTTATTAGAAAAACCGGTAAAATGCTTTTGTTGAAATGATCTCAGACGACTCAAAGCCCTGTATTAAAATGCGGGGCTTTATTGTCACAGGGCAGATTCACAGAAAGGGATAAATTATTTTATTAAACACATTTTTTGGGTTTTAAGGATACCATCTCCGCTCAATGTTGCTATGTAAACTCCTGAAGGTGATCTGGTTGTGCCGTTAAATGGATTCCATTGATAGGAATAGTCACCTTTCAGCAGAAATCCATCATAGAGCAGATCAGCCACCTCTCCGAGCATGGTATATATCGTAACTGCGTAATATCCCTCCACATCAACTTTTACCTCTATGGTAACCGTTGGATTAAAAGGATTCGGATAAGAGCTGATTGAATATCCGGATGGGGAGTCTGATAATTCATCGGAGAAAATATCTGTTGATGTCCCAAAAAATTGTGCAATTTTACCAGCAACTTCATTCCGTTTTGCCTCCGGATAGACTGCCTCAAAGGGGAAGCCCATAACTATAACTCTTCCAGGCAGAGATCCGCCGGGGAGCATTCCTGCATAAGCGGTAGCGGCAAATTGGGAAGTAACACTGCTCTATTGCATTACATTTGTGCCCCCGTTTATCCCCTGAAGGACATCGGGATACCCCACGTTAAAAGTGCCGTGAGTGCCGTTGTCAAAAGTTATATTATTAACTCCGTTGAAAATTTCTCCGGGGAAGCCGGATGCGGTGTAGTATGTACTGGCGAGACCTCCGGGAGCATCGTTTAAATACTGTGTCTTAAGATAGAGACGGATGAAATCCTTATCAGATGCACTTCCGCGGTTATCCAGGTCCCAGGCAATCTCAGAACCTGAGCAAAAAAAATATCCTCCTCCCCTCAGGAACTCAATAACTTTAGTTTGTTCCTCAGTGCTGAATGTTTCATTCGCAGTACTTTCTGTACCGAGTATGTAGTCCGTAATCTTATAGGAAGTAAGTGAAATCATTCCAATTGTAACTGCTTCATTAGTGCAGCCGTCAAAACGTAGTCCTGCATTAAGAAAAGCCGGACCGTGCATTTTAACAAAATCATTTGTATTGCCTGTAACAGCACGGTCAAAACCGTTTACTATGAGCAGGTAATTCGGCGAAGTTGAAGGTACCGCAGCAAGCACTTCACTCAATGGGGAGTACCCCCCCTGTCCGGCGGCCCTGATGTGTACATAATATATACTGCCCTCCGTGAGTCCGCTAATGAGGACGGAATCGGTAAAGGAATCTGATGAGTCAGTCAATCCCGCAGGCGAAGAACCGTAAAATGCTTTATATATTGAAGATGGAGAAAAAGGAGCTTTAACCAAAAGCTGCGATCCGGAGAATGAAGTTACAGTAAAAACTGAAGGTTGGGGAGTAGTTGAACCGGAGAGGGTATAATATGGTTTGCTGATAACTCCTTCATCACTTATCACAACCGAGAGAACTGCATCAGAGAGCAGAGGAGCGAATTTTTTGTAAGTACCGTCAACGATTAAAGAATCAAGCACCAGGCGTATTCCGTGACTGTAGTCAGCGTAAGTTTCACCATGACCATTATATACCGGCTGAATGGGGCTTCCGTTTAACTGATGCCATCCGTAGATGACGACGGGTTTTGGTGTGTTGGGATTAAGATTGGTATAAATTCTGTTGGAAATGATCACGTCCTTCTTTGTCCCTCCGACCAATGTGCCAAAAGGATACTGATTCAGCAGCGGCAGCCGGAGTGATTTGACTGAATCGTTATGATCTTTGAATACCGGTATGGTAGTCATCTGGGCGGTTGGCGGAATCGGTTGGGGACGCAGTTTGCAGGAAGAGGCAGTATATATCTGATCCACCATCCGTTTTGTGGGGAGCACACAGTTAAGAGCGTTTGCAATTCTTTGAGCCAGCAAGGGGGTCATAGGGATGAGGAAATAGTCCTGATTTGAACCGAGCGCAAGATATTCTGGTATTACAAAATAACTCACACTTCGCCCGCTGACTGAAGCGGTAACCTGTGTCAGGTTTCTTATAAAATCAGGTACATTGCCGCTTAAAACCTGGTTATAAATCTCATTTTCTCTTGCATCTAAATTTAGCGGTGTGAGCAGCGTTACCATCTGACTTCCGGACAGAGCATTAGCAGGTCTGGCAGGCAGGGGGAGCGTCTGGCTTAATACTTCTGCAGCAAAGAGCAGAAATGCAGTTATAATAAATTGTCGCATCATTAGTCCGGATTTAGTGCTGAAATATAATAATTTCAGAAATACTGATCCCGGTGAAATTGTTAAGCCCCCACAAAAATAAAAATGCCGCCTTGAGCGAGGCGGCATTTTCATTTCATTTTTTATTATTCATTATTCATAATAAAGTCGCCGGGCGACCCGTTCGATAGAATTACCTCCACCGCCTGTGGTTTCCCAAATTTCTTCTGTTAAATCAACATTCCCTTTTTTATAGGCAATGGTATTGTTACCGGACATCTCAATATTTCCTTTTGCTGATACGCTGCCATGAATGCTTGCATTACCAGAAAGTTCGATATTTCCATTTGCGTACATCTGGCCATAATACGTGTTGTTACCGCTCGCTGTAATGTTGCCGTTTGCGTAAATCCCAAGACTGCTCACATTCGGGTCATTGGTTCCGAATGTTGTGTTTCCGTTCATTTCAACATTCCCTGTAACGATAATCATTCCGTAACCGTTTATTTTAGAGTTGGCCTGCAGTTTGAGATTCCCTGATATATAAACAATTGCCGGATTTGCCTTAGTGCCTAAAGTAAGGGTATTGTTCTTTACAGTAACATCCGAAAAGTATTTAACTGTTGCCTTTGAGAGATGGTCTTCTGCCTTAAAGGTTGGAACAGAAATACTGCTGACATGACTTGTCACCGGAAGACCGGAAGGATTTGAGTTTGGAGTAATCTTGCTTGTGTTGCCCGAAAAAGAAGAGGTATAACTTACAAAACCTTTGATATTTGCATTACCAGCCAGTGCTAAATCGGTTACAAAAACATCCGCATTCAGAGTCGGGTCACCATCATCTACAACTTTTGAATTTCCTCCCAGACTCAGCTTCCCTTGTGAGGATACTGCGTACTTAAACTGGGGGGGGAGTTCAGGTTCGGTGTCCTGGGCAGAAAAATAAGAGGTGGTTACTTTAGGAGTTGTTCCAAAATATCCAATGACTTCAATTTTTACAAGGGTATCTGCTGAGACAACGGTGTCCACCACGCGGTAATATGCTGAGCCGCTAAAGAGGGAGAGATTTGAATAACTGTTCTTGCGGTAGCTCGGATCTGATGACACTGATGAAGCCAGCATCTCGGTAACTGAGTTGCACAGATTTCTAACCTGAACTTCCTCATAATAACTGACTGACTGAGAAAGCTGATCGCCAACAACTGTATTGACATTCAGGGACATAATGCTAAATAGCATCACAGAACCAGTTATATATATTATTGTAGTATAACCCATAACTTAATCTCTTATAAATTCTTCGGTAAAATTTGTTTTCTCCACTCAACAGGGGAGTATCCGAAACTTACTGAATCAGGGGACTCAGTCCTTAAATAAACTGTAACGAAACGGATATTGTTTCTGTTTGCCTGGCTGTTGAGAGAACCGTAGTTGAGGGTAGCTGTTGTTTCGTCCAGATAAGTAAACGTAAAATCAGTTGCGAAACCAACTATTGATGTAGTGGTATTAATTCTGCGGTATATCTTAAAGTCATGCGGATTGGCGGTAGTGCTCATCTCAGAAACAGCACCTTTATAATAAAAAATTGTATCAACAGCGCCGTTATTGTCAATATCAGACACAAAACGCAGCCGGGTAGAATCAGCCACAAGGATAATATCGCCGGTTGAACCATAACCAATTTTGTAAAGATCAAACTCCAGAGTCTGAGCAGTGGTGAGTGCACTCTGCTGGCTGAATTTGTCAATTACCAGTTCTGTAATCTTCGAGCTCATGGTAAAGTTCATAACCAGCACGGTAAGTGTTATATATCCGCCGATGAAATAGGTGCCAAGCAGGGTAATTAGCTGATCCATTACTTTAGTATGCCTTAATTCCGTTTACCGTCAGGGTATCAGCGATATATATGTTATACATTTTTACATCAACTCTCTTCATAAAAGTTCTGCTTGCACTTTTCGTATCGGGGTCCATAGAAACGATATAATGGACTGTGACCAGCATGTTAAAGCTGCCGAAAAGATCCAGACTGTCAGTTTTAGTGTAATTGTGGTAATCATCAACATCATCAAATGTAGTGACAACAGTTTCGCCGGATTCTTTACCCAATGACCATGGGGCGGTCAATGAGTCAGGGATTGTCAACATTCGGGTTAACGTTACCTCATCAAACTCACGGCTTAAAACCTCCTCAAGCAATGACTGGGCAATGCCCGTACCGGTAAATAGCGCCTGATTATACATATTGTATTCTGTATTTCTGCTGAGAGAATTATTCTGGGAGAGACCCAGAAGTCCGAGCAGAACCATAGAACCTAATAATAGAATTAACTGTGAGTAACCCATTATTTCAGGTTATTTCAAGAAAAGTTGTTTTTTCAAAATGGCAATCTGTTATTTAGTGTAAAATCCGAAAAACCAGCAAAGAAATTTTGGTTCCTGTAAGATAATAAAAACTTAAAAAAATTAAGTATTTAGTTCAATTATATTATGCAATAATCACGCCAAAATTGGGTGCCAAATTTGAGGTAAAAAGGGTACTTTTGAAGAACTGGAGCTTATAGATTTGATACAAAATTGGTCACTCTCTCAAAATGAGACAGTGGATTAATTTCAATCAGGCATGCAGTCAGATATGTGTGATTATGACCCTACCGGCTGTCGAGCCGGGTTTTGATTCTAAGCAAATCCTCCTGAGCTATAATAAAGGTTTTCTCCAGAACCGTCAGAGAAGTTCGTATCGTGTCAATATCCTTTTTCTTTGCAGCCATCTCAATTTCCTCACTGATGGAGGCGATTTTGGTGATCCCTATGCTAGCGCTGCTCCCCCTCAGTTTATGGCAATAAAATGCGATAGCTTTGAAGTCTTCATTGCTATATGCAACTCTCAGACTGGCCAACATACGGGGTGTTTCGCTCAGGTAAATTTCAAACAGTTCAGAAACAAACTTCTGGTCTTCTTCTGATTCGATATCTAAAAGGACAGGCATATCCTGTTCATTAACTACCGGCTCATTTTCGGTAGTTTTAACCGCCTTTTCCTTAGTAGGAGCGGCTTCTTTCCGCATGTGTTCGCTCCAGCGAAGAACCAGCATCTGAAGCTCATCAATTCGAACAGGTTTGCTAATGTAATCATCCATCCCGGCAGCGAGGCAGATTTCCCGGTCACCTTGCATCGCGTTGGCAGTCATTGCAATAATCAGGGGCTGATAGGCGGAGGGTCCGTTGCTCCTTATTGCACGGGTTGCCTCTAAGCCGTCAAGCTCCGGCATGTGAACGTCCATAAAAATAATATCATAATCGGTCATTTGAAGGGCTGAGAGAACTTCAATTCCGTTTGAAGCGATATCAATACGATAACCCAGCTTTTCGAAAATCTTGGTTGCTACTTTTTGATTGACAAGGTTATCTTCGGCCAGCAGAATTTTTAGCGGATGTTTGTCTGCCATTTCTGTATCCAGAACAGCACCGCGGGGCTTTTTTTCCTGCTGCGTGGGGTTGCCGGTAAGTGACTGAACGATGCTTTCATAAAGCTGGGACTGCTTAATCGGCTTGTTTAAAAACTTTGTGATATTAAGCTGGGCAAGCACGTCTGAACGTTCACGCCTTCCGATAGAAGTAAGGATAATGACAGGGAACCGTCCGTTGTTATATTCACGAAGTTTTTCGGTAAGTCCTATTCCATCAGTATTTGGCATCTGATAGTCCAATATCCCCAGGTCAAACTTCTGACCGGTTTCAATTATTTCGATTGCCTTTACGCTTGATTCAGCTTCCTCAGATATCATTCCCCATCGGGTTGTCTGGATCCGCAAAATTTTCCGGTTTGTCAGATTATCATCAACAATCAGAACACGTTTGCCTTCAATGCCCTGCTGCAAAACTCTTGAGAAAATTTTGGGCTTTGCCTGAGCAGACTCGGCGGGGAGCGTAAAGAAAAATGTAGTGCCTTTACTTTCTTCGCTCTCGACCCAGATTTTACCACCAAGAAGTTCAATCAGTTTTTTACTGATGACAAGTCCGAGCCCTGTACCGCCGTAGAGCCGTGTTGTTGAAGAATCAACCTGACTGAATGGCTTAAACAGCTTTTCCATTTTATCTTTAGGAATTCCGATGCCGCTGTCCTGCACAATAAAAAGCAGTTCATTCATGTTTTGACTGACAGAATTCCTGGAGACCTTTACCAATACCTCTCCCTTCTCTGTGAACTTCAGTGCATTACCGATTAGGTTGGTCAGGATTTGTCTGAGACGAGTAACATCAGTCACAATGGTATGGGGGACACTGTCTTCCATAAGATAAAGCAGGTCAATACTTTTTTCTCCTGCTTTTGCACCCATAAGATCCAGTGTTTCCTCAATACAGTCTCGCAGGTCAAAAGGAATTTTTTCTATTTCAAGACGATCAGATTCAATTTTGGAGTAGTCAAGAATATCATTGATGATAACAAGAAGCTGCTCACCGCTTAAACGTATAGTGTCAACATAATCTCTTTGTTCGCGTGTCAGGTTCGAATCAAGCAATAAACCTGTCATCCCAATTACGCCGTTCATCGGAGTACGAATTTCGTGACTCATCATCGCGAGGAATTCACTTTTAGCACGCGCCGCCTGATTTGCCTGATCTAACGCGTTATCCAGTGCTTTGTTTTTATTCTGCAGTTCATCATTAAAGTCTTTTCTTTCGAGCACAGCTCCTATGGAGTTAGCCAGAGTACTGATCACTGAAGCATCAGCATCATCCCATTTTCGCGGGCTGAAACAAGTATCAAACCCTATGAACCCCCAGAGGGTACCGCTCACAAAAACCGGTGCAATTAAAACTGACTGAATTGAGGTGTCAAGGAAAAGATGAGCTTTTTCTCCCGGCAGTTCATTTACGTTGTGATGAATGATTTGATTTTTTCTGAGTGACTCGAGCATTTGAAGCGGCGCAAAATGCTGGTAACTGATACCATAGTTACGCAGGGATGAAATTTGCGATGGGATATTTTCGGCTGTCCATTCATAAAGTTCTTCAGCTCTCAGGTCACCGTTCGTATCCTCAAAGTTTCTGAAAAGATAAACGCGGTCCGCTAAAGCAGACTTGCCAAGAATCTCAAGTGCGGTCTGAAGTGCTTTGTCAGTATCGGACTCTGAGAGAAGAATAGCTGTTGCAGAAGCAACCCCTTCGAGTAATGAATCTCTCCGTTTAAGCAGGGCTTCCTGTTTTTTTCTGATAGTTATATCACGGAAGACGGAAAGAATCATTATTCTTCCGGTTGATTCTGAACCTATAAACGATGCAGAAATTTCCAGATATTTTACTGAGCCATCCCAGATGGTTAACTCAGTTTCATATTTGCTTCGGAGAGTTCTGTCCGCAAAATTCTTCTGATAAGTTTCGAGCACTCTTTGACGGATCTCCTCAGTATATACCTTGGTAAAAAGTTTCCCTTCTATTTCAGTCGGGCTGGAATTCATCATTTCAGCGTAAGCTTCATTGCACATGACCACAATTCCATTATCATCAGTCAGGCGCATTCCGTCGTTTGATCGCTCCCAAACTTCACGAAAAGTATTTTCAACCTGGTTAATTTCGTTTTCTGCTTTGATGCGGTCGGTTATATCTCTGATGGTCCCCTGACCTACATATTTTTCCCCTTCCTTCATCATCATCCCGTTAAGCTCAACAGGTACCGTTGAACCGTCTTTTCTGAGAAGATGAGTTATGTAATTGGAAACTGATTTTTCCTTAAAAAACTTTGAAATTGCAACCAGACTGCGCCGACGGTCACTTTCCATGATGAAATCAATAAAAGGCCGTCCGACAGCTTCTTCGGGAGTATAACCAAGGAGGAGACTGATTGAAGGGGAGGCATAAATGAGTTTCCCAGTGGGTGACAGGCGAAAGATAACATCATGAGAAGTGGTGACCAGTACCCTGAGATTTTCGTTCTCCTCAGCAAGTGTGGTTAACTGCAGGGTAAGTTCTTCAAGATAGTTAAGAAAATCTTTCCTTTTAAAGGCAGATTCTCCTGTTTCGATTAACTTTTTGAGTTTATTTATCTCTCCCTGCAAGCGCAGGGCTTCATGGTTCAATTTCAATGGGCAACAAGAATACTAAAAATTAAAGATCAAAATATAAACTTTACCATAAAAATACGGTATTAGCGTCAGATTCTCCTCATTGTAATTCACCCTTTAAGAGTTAATTTTAGGATTATGATTTTATATTTCCGGAGAAAACATGTCCCCCAAACCTTTCAAAAATGAACCCGCAACAGATTTTACAAAATCACAAAATTTCCAGGCACAGAAAGACGCAATAACTGCCGTAAGAAAAAAATTTGGTAAGACTTATGACCTCGTTATCGGGGGGAAAAGGGTCAAAACAGGCAGTCTGCTGACCTCTTATAACCCGTCAGATAAGGATGAGGTGGTAGGTCATTTTCACAAGGGAACCAAAGAATTAGTCCAGCAGGCAGTAGAAAGTGCTCACCAGACTTTCCTGAAGTGGAGCAAAACCACCCCTGAGGAAAGGGCTGAAATAGTGTTCAGAGCAGCAGAAATTGCCCGCAGAAGAAAGCTCGAAATTAACGCCTGGATGATATTAGAGGCAGGCAAGAACTTCGCTGAAGCTGATCTCGATACGGCCGAAGCTATTGATTTTATGGACTTTTATGCTCGCGAAATGCTCCGTTATGGCGGTAAACAGCCGATCGTACCAACCAAAGGAGAGAAAAATGAATTAAACTACATTCCACTGGGTGTCGGTGCTATCATCCCCCCATGGAATTTTCCGTTCGCAATCTTGGTCGGAATGTCAACCGCGGCAATAGTAACAGGAAATACTATCGTCCTTAAACCTTCGAGCGAAACCCCGATGATGGGGCAGGTTTTTAATGAAATAATGCAGGAAGCGGGGCTTCCTAAGGGTGTATTAAACTTCCTCCCCGGCTCTGGCGGAGAAGTTGGAGACACACTCGTTGCGCACCCCAAAACCCGGTTTGTATCATTCACCGGCTCCGTGGGTGTCGGCTGTCATATTAACGAATTGGCTGCAAAAGTTCAGCCGGGACAGATTTGGCTCAAGCGTGTTGTGGCCGAAATGGGCGGTAAAGATAGCATCATCATTGATAAGGATACTGACCTGGAGGCAGCAGCTTACGGAACAGTTATTTCAGCTTTTGGCTTCCAGGGGCAGAAATGCTCCGCGTGCTCCCGCGTGATTGTTGATAAGGCGGTTTATAAAGAGTTTGTTAGTAAAGTAAAAACCCTGGTTGATAACCTGAAGCAGGGGAAAGCCGAAGACAACTTCTACAGTGGTCCGGTTATCAGCGAGTCGGCTCGTCAAAGCATTATGAAATATATCGAGATTGGTAAAAAAGAGGGTAAACTCCTCTGTGGCGGCACTGTCGGCGAAGGAAACGGATTCTACATTAAACCTACTGTATTTTATGACATTGACCCTATGGCTGTTATCTCACAAGAGGAGATTTTTGGTCCGGTTCTGGCAATTATTAAATCAAAAGGGTTCGATGACTCCTTAAAAATCGCTAATAACACTATTTACGGTCTCACTGGAGCTGTTTACACCAACGACCGGGCTAAGCTTGACCGCGTTAAGAAAGATTTCCACGTTGGAAATCTCTATCTGAACCGGAAATGTACTGGTGCTCTTGTCGGGGTTCATCCGTTTGGCGGATTTAATATGTCGGGTACTGATTCAAAAGCCGGCGGACGGGACTACCTGCTCCTGTTCCTGCAAGCAAAAACTATATCTGAAAAGATACTCTGAAATTTTTGGCAAAGAATCAAGTTTAATTGCTGAAAGTTTTTCAGTATTATTAAATCAAGTATGTCTAATTTTTTTGAAAATTAAGGTAAATAGATGAAAATTCATGAATTTCAAGGGAAAGAAATTCTCAGAAAATATAACGTACCAGTTCCGAGGGGATTTGCAGCCACAAGCGTTAAGGAAGCGGTAAGCGCTGCTGAACAGCTCGGAGGACCAGTTTGGGTGGTAAAAGCCCAAATTCACGCCGGCGGACGCGGCAAAGGGGGAGGAGTGAAGGTTGCAAAATCGATAGATGAAGTAAAAAAATACGCTTCCGAAATTCTTGGAATGACCCTGGTTACGCATCAGACCGGACCGGAAGGAAAATTAGTTAAAAAGCTCCTCATTGAAGAGGGGGTAAACATAGACCGCGAACTCTATCTTGGTATCACTTTGGACCGGGCTATTTCAAAGAATGTGGTTATGGTTTCAACCGAGGGGGGGATGGAGATTGAAAAGGTTGCTGAGGAATCACCTGAAAAAATCATTAAGTGTGCAGTTGCTCCTTTTATCGGACTTCAGCCGTATCAGGCACGTGAACTTGCATTTGCACTTGGGCTTAAAGGGGCTCAGGTAGCCAGTGCAACCAAGTTTCTTATTGCTCTTTACAAAGCTTATGAAGCAACGGATGCATCATTAGCTGAGATCAATCCGCTGGTTGTTACCAAAGAAGGAAATGTGATAGCGCTTGATGCTAAGATGAATTTTGATGATAATGCGATGTATCGGCATAAAGATATTGAAGCATACCGTGACCTTGATGAGGAAGACTCTCTTGAAATTGAAGCTTCAAAATTTAATCTTAATTACATAAAGCTTGACGGAAACGTCGGGTGTATGGTTAATGGTGCAGGGCTTGCAATGGCAACAATGGATATCATAAAACTTGCCGGTGGCGAACCTGCTAACTTTCTTGATGTTGGCGGTGGAGCTAATAAAACCACTGTTGCAAACGGATTTAAGATTATTTTATCTGATCCGAATGTGAAAGCAATCCTGATTAATATATTCGGCGGGATTGTCAGGTGTGACCGTGTTGCCCAGGGCGTAATAGATGCAGCAAGAGAAATTGAAGTTAAACTGCCTATCGTTGTTCGTCTTGAAGGAACCAACGCAAAAGAGGCGGGTGTAATGCTGAATGAATCCGGTCTTGCTTTTGAAGTGGCCGGTTCGCTGCACGAAGCCGCCGAAAAAGTTACGAAGGTGCTTAAAGCATCCTGATTTATTAACAAACGTAAGACATAATGAAATCATCAAATCAGGGTTCTTCAGATAACTTCGGTTTCCATGACGAGGAGCGTTTAAAAAAACGTTTCGACCGTTACCGGGAAATTATCGAAGCAGGACAGGTTGTTCTTATGAAAGATGACCTGGAAGAATTATTGGATGAATGTCTTGAAACCGCACATTTTACCCGCGCGCTGTTTATCGCAAATAATCTTCTTTCCACATTCAGATATGACTCTGAACTGTGGTTTAAGAGAAGTATTGCACAAGGGCACAGAGGCAATAAGCGCGGACAGATTAAATCGCTGAGCAGGGTACTTACTCTGAACCCTGTTCATGTCGAAGCTTTGGTTGAGCGGGCGCGTATATATCTGAACGAGCAGGACTATGACCGCGCCAAAATGACGCTCATTAAGGCCTACCGCATTAACTCTCTTGATGATTATGTTCTTGCTGGTATCGGTTACTACTACAGGAAGCTTAAATTCCCCGAAAAAGCAGCCATTTATTACCGCAAAGCAATTCAGATGCACCCGGATAATATTGAGCTGTACGAAGACCTCGCGCACTGTTACGAGGATATGAAAAAGATCAATAAATCCATTTCAGTATATAAGTCTTATACAGATCGTTACCCTGATGATGAGTATGGCTGGTACCTGCTCGGACTGAACCAGCACCGCCATCAGAGATACGAAAACGCGATAAAATCATTTTTGCGTTCACTCGAGGTATATCCCGAATACCAGGATGCAGCGATATCACTGGCGCACACCTATACCGAGATGGGTGACTTTGTTAAGGCCTACCTGGCATATACACGCGTCCCTGAAGATGCTGACTTCCCGGAAGAAATTCCGCTCAATCTGATTAACCTATATATTGATCAGGAGAAATACCGGGCCGCGATTCGCGAGACTGATTTTCTGCTCGAAATAATGCCGGACAGTCTGAGAGCAAGAATGCTGAAGGCATATTGTTTGTATAAATCCGAAGATAAAGGAAAAGGATTGGATTATTTTGCGGCAGCACTCCGGACGATTTTTGAAAAGCCGTTTTCACTGCGTAAGAAAGAATTAAAATCAGCACCCGAAGAAAGTTTTATAAAATTCACCCGTTCGGATAGCAGGTTTAAGGATTATCATCTGCTGGATAGTGAGTTTCTTATTATCTTGTTTCTTGGCTACAATAAACGGGGGAATAAGTCAAAAGCGTGGGCTTGTTACCGTGCACTTAAGGAAAGGTCACGTTATAAGGCAGACTCATTCTTCTTTCTCTCTCAGATTGAAATCCTGCTCGGTAATTTCAAACGTGGAATCAATTACCTTCGGAGATATGAAAATGCTGTAAAAGGAGAACCTGATAACATCGTCCGGGAAAGATATCCGGACCTGTGGTTCTCATGGTTTTATGGTCTGGCTGTAAGAGATGAGGAATAACTTTCCTTCGCAAATTCGGTATTTATGAAAAACGCCCTGCACACACACACAGAACTTCTCGGGCTTATCGGGCATCCGATAAAGCATACCTTTTCACCCATGATGCACAATGTGGCATCCCAGCTTCTTGATGCAGACTATCTCTATCTTCCCTTTGATATATCACCTGCTGAACTGAAAGAAGGAATTTCCGGTCTTAAAGCACTCGGCTTTAAAGGGTTTAATGTTACCGTCCCCCATAAAGAGGCCATATTTCCATTTCTTGATGCTGTTTCGGAGGAGGCGGTTGTAATAGGAGCAGTTAATTGTGTGGTGAATAATAGTGGTGCACTGCAAGGATATAACACGGATGCTTTCGGTGTTCAGTATGCACTTGATCCCTTCCGGGAAGAAATTACCGGCAGTCCCGTCATGATTTTCGGAGCCGGCGGCGCAAGCCGCGCTGCTGTGTATGCTCTCATCCGTCATTACCGACCTTCTGTAATTCATATTGTTAACAGAACTGTGCAGCGGGCTGAACAAATAGCTCACCACTTTAAACAGCAGATGCACTATGAAGGAATTGAAACCAGTGAGAGTGCACCGTTTGATACTGATGCAATAATGAGAGGATGTAAACTGATCATTAACACCACTTCACTTGGTATGACACCCCTAACAACAGATTCACCGGTGAGCAGCAGTGAAGGTTTTACACGGGATCAGATCGTATTTGATATGGTATATAACCCGGTTAAAACGCAGTTTCTCAGATTTGCGGAAGAAAAAGACGCAGTCACTATTGAAGGGATTAAAATGCTGGTTGCACAAGGAGCTAAATCTTTTGAACTGTGGACGGGAAAGCAGATGCCGGTTGCTGAAATTTATGATACTTTGCTAAAATATCTGAACCCCTGATTTTAAATACCTGTTTCTTTTTTCTTATTCTCGTTTAGCGGTTTTTCCTCTTTTCCCACTTCACCATCTTCTTCCTCTGTACTGCAAATATCACATGAACAGATATCATATATCTCATCATAACCGTAATCAATGGTAAGTTCTTCCCCTGATTTTATATCCCTTGCTGCAACAAGGAGCAAATTACCTTTCTTATCAGCGTCCACATAGCAGTTGGGGTCACAGTTATGATTGATATATTTAATGTCCTCAGTATGTTTTACGTCAACGTATTCATCGCCGTTCCAGAAGATATATACATTGTTTTCTTCATTTTCCCTTCGTTCACATTCCTCTCCGGAAATGATTTCCCCCTCAATTTTCATGATTATCTTATCTTCCTTAACCTCTGAAGCACAATAGAGACCTTTGCCCTCAATAGGGGACTCTTTGACAAATAAATGCCGGCGATAGTGCTGCATTATGATTAGTATTCTGCGGTGCGGATAAATATAGTGCGGATAATTTTATCAATAACTGATTCCTCATACACAGGAAATGAGAACCGGTTATTTTCATTCATCAGCGAAAGATCATAATCGAATCTTGCTATTTCTGTATTGGAAGAGTTATAATAAACCACACTCTTCAGATTATAACACTTTTCGAGCACGTTAACCTGATATAGGGACTTTGAACGCATAACCTTCCCTTTTATGCCTTCAACGGTCAGAAGCGGCTGATGCAGCTCAAGGACCCAGATGTCAAAGACCGGGGCAGTTATGGTGTCTGCCTGAGATTGGTCAACCCAGACTTTTTGAGATTCTGTGATTATAAGCGGTTTCCATTTGTGATTCTCCTTCTGAGGGAATAAATTTGAAACCGTAACAAACAGAAACAAGCAAATTAATACTTTAGTCATCGAACAGGACACTCTCCGATTGAGAAATCAAACAAATAAAGCGCAAAAGATAATCAGAAGCATTCAATTTATCATGGTCTTAATCCTTCTCAATGGGGTAAAAACGGAAGGACAAATTTTAGTGTCGCAGTCCGAAATGAGTTTCGGCAAAGTGCCGGTGAGGTCAATCAGTGCACGAAATATGCTGATAAAGAATATGTCAATGCTGCCTGTATCCATTAAGATCAATTTTGAAAAAGGGGCTGGATTTACCGTCTCGCAGGAGGATTTCTTTCTTGGTATTTATGATTCGATTCAGGTTTTGGTTTCATTCAGTCCGCCGCAAAACATCAGTTACAAAAATACTCTGTTTGTCACTTCAGTTGAAACAGGTGAGTCTTTTCCGGTCCGGCTTAAGGGAGAGGGGTCGACTCTGGTAACGTACGATGCGGCTACTTTTGATAAGTGGGATAATGATCTTAAAAACTCTCTGAACTCATTGGTACTTAATCATACTTCTCTGGGCTATAATACCGGTCGTGACCGGATGTATGAGAACATAGATAAACAAGCTGGCGATACCATCGAATGCGTTTATACCGGCATTCGGATTCAGGCAGCAACAAGAACAATTGCCCAGAACCAGGGATTTGACACTGAACATACCTGGCCTCAGGGTACTTTCAGTCAGGCAGAACCAATGCGCTCAGATATTTTTCACCTTTACCCTACAAACAGTTCCGCAAATAATACACGAGGTAATTACCCGTTCGGTAAGGTAGTCTCTGGTATCAACTGGCAGGTAGGGGGGAGCAAAAGAGGATTAGACTACAGGAACGCAACCGTTTTTGAACCGAGAGACGTTCATAAAGGGGATGCAGCCAGAGCGATGTTTTATTTTATAACAAGGTACCAGAATTATCAGGGCTATATGGATACTGTTCAGGAAAATGTTCTGAAGGAGTGGAGCAGGTTTGATACTGTTTCTGTTACTGAAGCTGCACGAAACACTAAAATCGCTCAGTATCAGGGAAAGAGGAACCCGCTTATTGATCATCCTGAATTCCTTGACCGTATCGCATCTTTCGTGATGACAAATCTTGTCACGCCACATAAGCCGGAGGCAGTGCTTTCAGCGGACAGCATTCATCTGCGTTATGAATGGGTCGGAAAGCAGGGTGACAGCAGTACGCAGTGGTTGTATATTGCTAATGCCTCACGCGGTACTCTGACATATCAGATAGGTTCACTGAGTTCTGAAGTCTTTAAGGTATATACTAATGATGATACTGTGGGATTTGGCGGAGTTGATTCGATTCTGATAGTATTTACACCAGCGGTACAGGGATATTATCAGACAGAACTTTTACTCTCAACCAATGACGGAATATTTAGAGTACCGGTGCGCGGTACGGCCGTAAGCGGTGATGCAGATGAATCAGTAACGGCAGGTGAAATGGATTTTAGAATAACCGGTAGCTACCCTAATCCATTTAACGGGAGTGCATCTTTGAGGTACACTGTATATATTCCGGGAGAAATAACAGTGGCACTTTTTTCAATAAGCGGAGAGCAGGTTAGGGTGTTATCAGCCGGATATCAGACGGCCGGCGAATACACACTCCGTATTGAAATGTCCGGTTTGCCGAGCGGTATCTATTTTGTCAGAATGTTCAGCGGGAAACATTCGGCTTCACTTCCAATTCATTTTATGAAATGAAATATTTTATCTTTTTGTTCGTGGTCGCACTGATGAATACTACAGGTCAGAGTCTTAAAAACCTTTCACTCACTGTTGAGAAAGAGTTCCGTTTACTGAAGGGGACCTTTGCGCTCTCTTTTCTTAACATCTCTGTACCAGAAGATGTACTCTTTTTTAACGCTGACACCGTTTTCCACGCGGCAAGCACGATGAAAACGCCGGTTATGGTGCAGGTGATGAGTGATGTTTCTGATGGTAAAATGTCACTTGAGGACACCGTACTTGTAAAAAATGAGTTTAAAAGCATTGTTGACGGAAGCTCATACAGTATGGATATTGGTGATGACAGCGGAGAAGGTCTTTACAAGTTTATCGGGAAGTACACTACTGTCCGGGAATTAGTCCTTCAGATGATAACCGTATCATCAAATCTGGCAACAAATATTTTAATTGACATTATTGATGCCAGAAGGGTAATGGGAACCCTGAATGAACTTGGCGTGAGAGGCGTCACGGTACTGAGGGGAGTTGAGGACGGACTTGCGTTTAATGCCGGTCTGAATAATACTGTTACCGCTAACGGACTGGCGGAACTTTTCCGACAGATATATATCCGGAAATTTCCCGATGAGCCACGCTATGATGAGATGATATCAATTCTTCGACAGCAGAAGTTTAATGATCTCATCCCAAGAAATCTGCCTGAAGATGTAGTAGTTGCGCATAAAACCGGATCAATAACCGGAGTGATGCACGATTCCGGACTGATATTTCTCCCCGATGGACGGGTATATGTTTTGGTAATTTTAGGGAAGGGGATAGATAACGTTCCTGAAGCAAAGAAAATGTATGGAAGAGTTTCAGAAGCGGTATATAAACATCTTACCGATAATTAAACTGTGAGTACAGACGTTGTTTGATTTTTCTCCGAATTTAACGATTCTGAGGGATACTGGTCAAAAATGTTTTGTCCTTCGGCGGATTTTAATCTAAGTATATACAAAAAAGGGCGGCTGGTTGAGCAGTCACCCTTTTGAGATGTTTTGGTCCTATCAGTCTCCGAAGCAGATACCCAGATCTCGTGCGGTTAGAATAATATCAGATTCTTTTCGCACCAATTTCATTTTGTTTGATATTTCATCCAAAGGTACATAATTTACTTTTGGGGGTGCAAGTGCAACCATCACGCCGCTCTGACCTTCCACCAGTCCGCGGACCGCAGCAGCGCCAAATCTGAGGGAGAGTAGGCGGTCAAATGTTGTTGGACTTCCCCCGCGCAGTAGGTGACCGAGGATGACGGTTCGGATCTCATTTTCAACCAGCGGTTTGAGGGAGGCCGCAATTCGTTCAGCCGCTCCGCCAAGACGTTCTGCTTTCCCCACTTCTTTTTCAAGCACGGAAGTAGTTCCGCCAGTCGGGACGGCCCCCTCGGCAACCACAATAATTGCGTAATTCTTATCGGTGTTATTAAATTTGCTGTTCAGATGCTCAGCTACCTTATTGATATCATACGGCAGTTCGGGAATCAGAATCACATCTGCAGAGCCGGAAATTCCCGACTCCAATGCAATCCAGCCGGCGTATCGCCCCATCACTTCAACAACAAGTATTCGGCTATGCGATTTAGCTGTAGAGTGAAGCCGGTCAATACATTCGGTAGAGAAGGAGAGGGCGGTATCAAATCCGAAAGTAATAACGGTTTTGTCAAGGTCGTTATCAATGGTTTTAGGAACACCTATTACACGCAGTCCTTTTTTTGCAAATACATTTGCCATACTAAGTGAACCGTCGCCGCCTATTGCGATCAGTGCATCAATGTTATTTCTTCTGAATCCTGCCATTATTTCGTCTGAACGGTCAACTTCAACTATGCTCCCGTTAGCAGCTTTCATGGGGAAACGCAGCGGATTCCCTCTGTTAGTTGTACCGAGTATTGTTCCGCCGAGTCCGGTGATATCTGCCACTACATCATACGTCAGATTTATCAACCCGCCCTCAGGGAATTTCTCAGGGAGGAAAAGTCCATTGTAGCCCTCTTTGATGCCGACAACCTCCCAACCTTTGTTAAGTGCGGAGATGGTAGCGGCTTTAATAACAGCGTTCAGACCAGGGGCGTCTCCTCCGCCGGTATTGATGGCAATCTTTTTTATCGTGGCGTTTGTATTCATAGCAATCAATTAGTTAACTGGTTTTTTGCACATTATTGGTCATTAAAATTATGGTTGTCATTTCCCCCTCTGATGACGGTCAGCAAACTTCAAAGTTAAAAGACACAACGGTTAAACAGAAGTGAACCACGTCTCCGGAAAGTAACCCTTTTTAGGAGTCAGTCGGACAATTTCTGTCATTTAGGTGACTGAAAGAGTCCGATTTTATTTCCAAAAGGATCTTCAATCAGAGCATACCAACCGTAAACCGGAATGGTGGCCTTGGTCTTAAATACTTTTCCGCCTGCCATTTCAGCCAGGTCGCAATATTTTTCTACTTCGTCAACATGAACGTGGAAAACTGTTGTGTTACCAGAAACAACTGTGTCAACTTTTCTGAGCCCGATGGTCATGCCCTTGTGGGTATTGTACAGCATATAGCCGTTACCAAACTCACGGAATTCCCATTCGAATACTTTTTTATAAAATGCTGATGAAACCGAAAAATCCGGGCTGGGTATTTCAACATGCCCTATTACCTGATTAGACATTAACAACCTAAAAAATTTTGTAAAGTATATAAAATTACGATAAAAGAAGCGGAGAAAAAAAGCCGAATTCTATGTCTCCTGCTTAAAACGTTCCTGCATTTTAATAAATGGCAGCATCAGCAGAAAAACAAAACCGGCAATAAAGAAGGCGGATCTGATACCAAAAAGAGAGGCGGCAACTCCGGAAAGAAGCGGAGCAATCAAGTTCCCCAGTGTCTGGGCGCTTGATGCTATCCCCATAAGCCCCCCCTTCTTTTCAGCGGGTGAAAAAAGACTTATGCCGGTAAATAACGAGGGAAGGATGACACCATATCCAAGTCCGAGCAAAATCCTGACCGGAATAAGAAGATAGACTGAAGTAACATAAAAGTGAGCTATGTAGGTGACGCCAGTCAGAATGGTCCCGATGATGAGAACCTGCCGAGAGCCGTGTGTGTCAATTCTTTTTCCAAACCAAAAGGATGAAAATGCTGAAAAGATACCGATAAGACTATAAAGCGCGCCGGTGGTCCCGGGTAAAGTTTTGCTGTCGCTGATCATAGTCTCGATAAAGAAAACGAAGAGAGGTCTTATAAAGGCGACACCAAACGAAGCGAGAAAAATGAGTGTCAGCAAAATCATCAGCGACCGTGAAGAAAGCGCAAACTTCCAATAGTCAAGGTATTTGAACCTAGGTGCAGTTATTGGTGGTCGAACTTCCTCTCTGAGTGTGAAATAAAGTACAATAGCCATGAGAAAACTTATGGCTGCACTCGCCACGAATACCGCTCTGAATCCGATGATTACTGAGATGAACCCCCCAATAACCGGGCCGAAGATATTTCCGGAGGTATTGGCTGACTGAAATGCACCAAGGGCATAACCTTGTTTTTCTTCGGGGGTATTAGATGCAATCAGAGTCATGGCAGAAGGGTAAAAGCCGCTGAGTGCCCCCTGCAAAATCCGGAAAAAAAAGAGCTGTTCTACGGTTTGGGCGAAAGACATGAGAATTTGGGCTATCCCAAGTCCAATAACAGCCCTTATGACCATCAACCGCATCCCGAATTTATCTCCGAGAGCCCCCCAAAAGGGAGTAATGAAAATTGTTACAAAAAACGGTGCTGCGAAAACCAGGCCGCTCCAGGTGACCGCTTCATCCTGGTTGTGAATGCCCAATTCTCTGACAAAAAGAGGCAGAAAAGGGACAACTGCACTCAGCCCGACCATTGCGAAAAACTGGGTCATCCAGAGTGTGGTGAGGTTACGGCGCCAGATTTCTTTCATGGGTAACTTTACCGGGCTTTTTTTGAGAATCTGAAATTCATATCCTTCAAAATACGCAATATCCCGCTTCCGTTTATTCTTGTAAAATATCCTGATATTCCCTAAGTTTATATACTAATTATCGTTCTAATTAACTCCTGATTACAATTTAACAGATTGGAATAACAAAATGGATTCAGCAAAACTAACTCTCAACGGTAAGGAATACGACCTTCCGGTGCTGGTCGGAAGTGAACAGGAAGTGGCAATAGATATAACTCAGCTCAGAGCTCAGACGGGTGCTATCACCCTGGATGACGGCTACGGTAATACCGGCTCGTGCAAAAGTGCTATCACTTTTATTGACGGTGACAAGGGTATCCTTCGTTACAGAGGTTACCCGATTGAAGAACTGGCGAACAAATCATCCTTTATTGAAGTTGCATATCTTCTTATTTACGGGGAACTCCCCACAGTTGATCAGCTTGATCAGTTCAAGCATGATCTCACACATCACAGTCTTCTTCCCGAAGATATGAAAAAAATGTTTGAAGGATTCACCTCTTCTGCACATCCCATGGGAGTGCTCTCTTCAATGGTGGCTTCACTTTCGACATTTTATCCGGAGACGGATTACAAACAGGAAGCAAATCTGAATATCATCCGCCTCATTTCCAAAATCAAAACTATCGCTGCATTCTCATACAAAAAATCTCTCGGTCAGCCCTATATATACCCCAGAAACGATCTCAGCTATACCGGTGATCTTTTGCACATGATGTTTGCAGTGCCCTCAGAGAAGTATGATTTTTCGCCTGTTATCGAAGATGCGCTTGACAAACTGCTCATCCTTCATGCAGACCATGAGCAGAACTGCAGTACTTCAACTGTTCGTATGGCGGGAAGTTCGCATGCAAATGTTTATGCAACCATCTCAGCCGGAGTTGGCGCACTGTGGGGACCACTCCACGGCGGCGCAAATCAGGAAGTGATTGAAATGCTTGAACTTATTGCCAATGATAATATGGATTATAAGAAGTATATCTCACAGGCAAAAGACAAGAACAGCGGCTTTAAGCTTATGGGCTTTGGACACAGAGTATATAAAAACTTTGATCCTCGCGCACAGATTCTCAAAGGAGCCAGCGACCGGGTTCTGCATGAACTCGGAATCAACGATCCGCTTCTTGAGGTTGCCAAGAATCTTGAAAGGGTTGCTCTTGAAGACCCATACTTTATTGAGAGGAAACTTTACCCCAATGTTGACTTTTACAGCGGTATTATCTATAAAGCGCTTGGGATACCAACCAATATGTTCACTGTTATGTTCGCAATCGGCCGCTTACCGGGCTGGCTTGCTCACTGGAAGGAACTGCGCGACAATCCGGCACTAAGGATTAACCGTCCGCGTCAGGTTTACACCGGTCATACCCGGCGGGTATATACTCCGGTTGAAAACAGATAACTTGCACTTCAGTTAAACGGAGGCGGCTAAAAACCGCCTCTTTTATTTTTTACCTTATCCATTTGTTTAATATTTTAGAATTGTTACAAAAATTAATCCGGCAAAGTTACCATAATTGTCCATGAAGAATAATATGCAGGCATATAATATATGGAAGGATATGAATCTGAAAGTCAGGATATTACTGGCTGTCGCGGTATTTCTTATTTTTTCCACCATAGGCCCGCTCAGCATACTGATGGATGATCCTCTCAGGCATGTTTCGTTTACAGGCGTCCTTCTCGTTACGATCTGCTCCGGCGGAATCTCAGGAAGCATCATCTTATTTGCTCGGAAGAAGCTGCTGCTCATTCTGATGCTGTCACTATTTATGGCGGGCAATATCTTCGCGGCTGAAATTGAATATTTTTTGTTTTCTAAATCTTCTGTAAGAATATATAAAGACTCAGATCAGAATATCGTACTGAATAAAAAGGAGTATTCGGAAATCAGAAACGAAAGAATGCTGCTTGGGGCGTTCTCAGTAGTCCTGCTTGCTCTGGGTTACACCATGTTTATTGTTACGCTTCAGCGTGAAGGCAAACAGAGAATCCGTCTTGAAACAGAGTTTCAGGTGGCCAGAAAAATACAGAAGTCACTTAATCCGGGAAAGGGACTTGTTTCCGGAGATGTGGAAGTGTTTGGTATTGCTTCGGCAGCTCAGGAAGTAGGAGGTGACTTTTTTGATTACGTTGATATAGGAGAAGGGAAAACAGCCGTTTTTGTAGCTGATGTATCTGGTCATGGAATTGGTTCCGGTATTGTCGCGGCAATGACAAAGAGCGCGTTTTATTCAAACAGGGAGTTTCTGGAAGAACCCACAGAGCTTTTTATCAGAATGAACAGAACTCTTCAGCAGATAACTGAAAAATCTCATTTCGTTACCGCAGCTTTCGTATATATCAATCAGACGGATTTAACGGCTAAGATTATCACCGGTGGTCATCATCCGGTTTTGCATTATAAGTTTTATGATAAACTGGCGGCGGACTACCGCATTCCGAATCTGGCTCTTGGAATGCAGGGGAACTTCCGCTACACTCATCAGGAGATTACTTTCAGAAAAGGGGACTACTTTTTATTATATACGGACGGCATAATAGAAGCCAGAAACCGGGACGGGCAGGAGTTTGGAATTGCACGGCTTAGATCATCCTTCAGCGATTATGTCGGAAATCCGCCTGAAATCATTTGCAATGCTCTAAAAGCTGATTTGCACCGGTTCACCGGGCGGGATGTTTTTGATGATGATATTACCCTGATTTGTATAAAAACATAAAGGGATGACCGATGTTACAGGTCATCCCTTCTGATTATCAACGAAATTTTATTATTTGGTGCCTACTAACTTTGTTCCGTCTTCAGATAACTTTGCAGCATATTTTTCGGGGTTTTTGCTGAATTTTTTGATGCAGCTTTTGCAACAAAATCCGTATTCTTTGCCGTTATAGGAAACAGTTTTGACGTCTGGGTCAACTTCTTCACCCATTACCGGGCAGACAGTGTTCCAGATTTTGGTTGAGTCAGATTCCTCTTTCTTCACCTCAGGGGTTTCGCTTTTTACCGTAACACTGTCGTTTTTCTTCGTGTTATGGTTATGGTTTGTGTGATCCTGTGCAAAAGCAGTTGCGCCTGCAGCAAGAAAGAAAACGAAAAGAAATATGAAAGAACGCATTGGTTTTTCCTTTTTTTGTTTTGTTATTGGTTATTTGATGAACTAAGTTCAAATTTTGTTTCAGTCTTCATATACACCGAGATATGATTTGCCGTCTGCAGAGATATTCTGACTATATTTAGCAGGGTCAGACATAAATTTTTCGTCACAACCAGGGCAGCAGAATCCCCAAATTTTTCCTTTATACCTCACTTTAGGACTGTTAGGTGCTACTTCGTCCCCCAGAAGAGGGCAGACTTTATTAAAAGGGACGTCATTTGTTTTTCCAAGAAACTCAGCTTTTTCTTTATGATTGTGAGTTTCCGGTTTTTCCTCTTTCTTCTTTTTGGGGTTTGCAACAGTATGACCTGAATGAAGAGCTGAATCATCTGTGCCCGTAAAATTCCGGAGGCGTGACTCTGAATCAAGGAGATATACTCCGTTGATGACAATTTTATCACCTTCCGAAAGTCCGGATATAACAGAGTAAAACTCACCTGTTCTTTGCCCTAATTGAACCCGGCGGGGTTTAAATGTTTCATCACCGGTTTGGATCCAGACAATATCTTCGTTGCCGGTTCTTACAACCGCATTAATGGGGACAGTGATACCGGTTTTCTGTGCTGCTGTAAATGTAACCGTTACAAAGTCATTTGCCCTGAGTGAGCCATTATTGCTCAATGCCACCCGCACCTTAACCGATCTGCTTGCATTGTCAACAACGGGGGAAATAAATGAAACTTTTGAACGGGTTACAAATCCTGTAGATTCAGTTTTGATTTCAGCGGCGGAGCCAACTTTTATATATGGCAGAGCATCAGTATAAACATCAGCTACCGCCCATACTGTGGAAAGGTCTGCCACCTTAAATAAACGTGTGCCTTCACTGAAATACTCGCCTTCGCTGATATACTTTTCAACAATTACTCCGCCGAATGGTGAAGTCACATCAAATATATCGGATGATGCTGACCGGAGAGAGGTAATCTGCTCATGGGTTAATCCTTTGAGCAAAAGACGATCTTCCATAGATTTAATCAGATTCTGATTTGCAGCAGAACCTGAATTATATAACGACCGGTATTCACTAAACAATCTGCTCATCTCATCACTGTAACTTGTAAACAGTCGCGAACCTTTTGAAAGCATCTGACCGGTGCTTGATGCGCTGAGTGATTCAATGCGTCCTGAAAATCGGGCCGATACGATACGGATGTTATCTTCCGGAATTTCAATCTTTCCTGAGAAGTTGAATGATGGGGAGATACTCCCTTTTTTAACTTCCGCGGTGATGATGTTGGCTTTTATAATATCATCTTTAGAAAGACGGAAATCTCCTGAGATCATATTTTCAGCACCCTCAGTATCAGTTGTTAGAACCAGATCCATGTGGCAGATCGGGCAGGCACCTGGCCTGTCAGAGGTTACTTCAGGATGCATGGGGCAATAATATGATGAGCCAGTAGTTTTGGCTGGTTCATCTCCGCCGCATCCGGCGATTAATATTAGTAAAAGAGGCAATATAAATTTTATAAGTTTCATAACTGTCCCTCCTGAGACAATTGTTCAAAATCAGTGTAGGGGATATACTTAGCTTTAATTGAAAGCATTTTTTTTATCAGTCCGAGCATTTCCATCTCGTTCATGATATACATTTTTTCTTCGCGCAGTAATGAGGAAAGCTCCGCCTGGCCGCTGCTAAATAGTGTTTCGAGCAGTTGAATATTCTGTCTGAGCAGCGGAAGAACGTCCGTTTTGTATGACTGCATCAGATTGACCGTTGCAAAGAATTCTTCTCTGAGGGCAGCAGATTCGCGGTCAAACATTTTTCTCATATTTTCGCGTTCCAGAGCCAGGGCGCTTCGCTGCAGTGCTTTTTCATCAGCATTATGTTTGATCTTTGCCGAGTATCCGGGAAGAAATGGAAGTGTTAAACTGAACCTGAGGCCATACATATACTCCGTTTCACCCTTTCCCAGATCATGAATCATTTCAGGATCAGTTTTGGTTGTAAGTGGCATACCGAGAGGCATTCGCATGAACATCAGTTCTGCCATGAGATCAGGATACATTCCACGGCTGACAGCTTCTTTTTCAGCCGAAAGCATCTCTTCCATCGCGCTCATTACATAAAGCTGCGGATTCAACTTTGAGTTTGCATCCATTCCGATGGTTAGTAATGTATCTGACGGCTGAAGAATGGGAACCACTGCGCTCAGTAATGAATCTGAAATTCCGGTCTGACCGAGTAACATGAGCTCCATCGAACGTCTTTCGGCCTTCATTTTGTTGATCGTTATCAGAGAAACAGCAAATTCAGATTTGAGCGAAATCAGTTCAGCAGCGCGGTAACCAGATGATGACTGCGTACTGATTAGATTTATCAGGCGTGTGACAAGCGCGTTATATCTGTTTTGCAATTCAAGCTCCCGATCCATTGCCCAGAGATTGAAATACGACTGAGTTATCTCTGAAGCTATCTTTGCCTTATATTCTCTTTTTTGCGCTTCTGCAAGGGGAATTCCTTTGAGTTCAGCACTCCTCATAGCACCGAGCTTACCTCCGGTCATAAACATCTGACTAAAGGACAACTCCTGCGAATATGCTTCATTGAGCGGATTGCCGTCAGGCCAGGGAATCTGGTTAATGGTAAACATCATCTGCGGAGCAGGATATATACCAGCAGCACCGGCTTTAGATTTGATTGCTTCTGAACGGTAATCAAAAGAACGCAATGCACTGTTGTTCTTAAAGGTCAGATCAAGGATTTCATTCAGCGGCTGAGCACTGAGTCCGGCTGAAAGTATCGTAAGCAATACAATTAAATTACGCATGTTTAACCTCATCATTTTCACCATGATGCAATTTTGAAACGGTAAGTTTGCCTTTTTTAAGCAGGTGTTCTTTCATCATGATAAAGATAACCGGCGTTACTATAAGCACATGAATTGCTGAAGTGAGCAGACCGCCAATCATCGGCGCAGTGAGGGGTTTCATTACATCAGCACCGGTACCAGTTGCCCACATGATTGGTACAAGCCCGATCATGCTGGTGAATACAGTCATCAGTTTTGGTCTTAAGCGGAGAACCGAACCTTCTACCGTTGCTTCATAAATATCAGCAGAAGTAACTGCCCTTTCCTCACTCTGAGCTGCTCTGATTCTTTTGTCCAGGGCCTCATGAAGATACACCACCATTACAACTCCTGTTTCTACTGCAATTCCGTAAAGAGCAATAAAACCAACCCACACGGCTACAGAGAAATTGTAATCAAGCAGATATATCATAAATATACCGCCAATAAGAGCAAACGGAACAGAAAGCATTACAACAAATGCTTCCTTAAAGTCTCTAAGGGTGATATAAAGAAGCATGAAAATAACAACCAGGATAAGCGGAACTATATACTGAAGCCGTTGCTGTGCATTGATTTTATTTTCGTACTGCCCGCCCCATTCGTAAGTGTATCCGGCAGGCAGATTTAAGCCGGCTGCTATAACTTCATCAGCATCTTCAACCGTGCTACCCAGATCACGGCCAGAGACGTTTGTGTAAACGATAGAGCGGAGAAATCCGTTTTCGCTGTTAATCATTGAAGCGCCAGGGACGATTGATATATCTGCAATAGTTCCGAGTTTTACCCATTGTGATGATGCATTTGAAGTAAGCAGAGAGGATGACTCATTCTCTGATACTGATAGTGCCGGGGCTTGCGCTACAGACGAACCTCCTTCCATTCCGCCCATGCTACCCATTGATGCGGAAGATGAGGAAATTGAACCACCGGATGACCTGCTGCTATTTGCGCTGCTTATGGAAACCGGAATCAGTAAATCCCGCAGTGCATCAATATCATCACGCGAAGCAGGGGAGTAACGAACGCTTACCGGGAATCGTTCTCTTCCGCTCAAAACTTCTGAAATCTTTTCTCCGCCAATGAGTGATTCAATAATAAAATTGAGCTCGCCTGAGGTAAGGCCATAACGATTGGCTTCTGGTTTAAGCTGAATATCAATATATAGCCCGCCAAGATTTCTTTCTGCAAACGGCTGTGAGATACCTTCAACACCCTTAAGCAGATTTTCAGCTTTGATTGCGTAATAATCTAAAGTATCAGGATTTGTACCGTATATTTTAAGCCCGAGATCAGAACGTACTCCTGTTGAGAGCATATTGATACGATTGATAATCGGCTGAGTCCAGCCGTTTCTCACACCTGGCAGCTTTAATTTTGCATCAAGTTCATTGATAATGTCATTCTTGGTGATACCAGGCCTCCACTGATCGTGAGGTTTTAGAATGATTATGGTTTCAATCATACTGAGAGGTGCGTTATCAGTCGCAGTTTCTCCGCGCCCTGCTTTACCTAGAACGGAAGCAACTTCAGGAACTGATTTGATGATTTTGTCCTGCAAGGTGAGAATTCTCTTGGCTTCGGTTATGGATATATTTGGCAGAGTAACCGGCATGAACAACAGCGAACCTTCATCCAGCGATGGCATGAATTCAGATCCGGTATTCATATAAAGCGGGACTGCAGTTAGCAGTGCAATGATATTCACTACAAGCACAGTCTTGCGGTATTTCAAAGCTAGACGAATTACCGGCTTATAGATTTTCATGAAAAATCCTGTTACAGGATTTTCCGTTTCAGATCTGAACTTTCCTCTCATAAGAAAGGTCATCATAACCGGAATTAAAGAAATGGATATGACTGCTGAACTGAGCATCACAAAAGATTTTGTGAAAGCGAGCGGAGAAAATAGTTTGCCTTCCTGTCCGGTGAGTAAAAAGACAGGTACAAATGATATGAAAATCATCAACTCTGAAAAGAATATGGCACGCCCGACCTGTTTGGCAGAGTTAATAGAGATTTCCTTATAATCTGCATCAGATAAGACGCCTTTTTCTTTTATTTTCGCTGCAATATTTCGGTAAGCATTCTCAACCATAACAATGGAGGAGTCAACAATTACTCCGATTGCAATGATGATGCCTCCCAGACTCATGATATTTGTTGTAATATCAAAAAGGTACATCAGAATAAATGATAGGATTACTGCAACGGGGATTTCGATAAGAATTCTTACGATGCTTCTGAAGTGAAGGAGGAAGATAGCAACCATGAGGGAGACGGTTATAGCCGCTTCGAGCAGCGCGCGTTCCAGTGTTGACACAGCAGCCACAATCAGCTCGCTGCGATCATAATCTATATGAATAGAAACCCCCTCAGGCAGTCCGGATTTTATTTCTTCCATTTTTTTCTTAACGCGGTCAATAACCTCTTTAGCGTTTTCTCCGTTTTGCATAACAATGATTCCGCCCGTAACCTCCCCCTCACCGTCAGCATCAAGAAGACCGCGCCGCAGTTCAGTTCCAAAACTAACTGATGCAACATCTTTGATATATACCGCCCGACCGCCGGGGAGGGTTGTTACAACAACATTTGCCAGATCATCCAGTCCGGTGAAGTATCCTTTACCGCGTATATAATATTCAGTATCGGTCATTTCTATGATTCTTCCCCCCGCTTCGCTGTTGCTTTTCCTGAGTGCAGCGGTCACCAGTGATGGCGCAATATTATAATAAGTGAGTTTATCCGGATTTAAGATAATCTGATACTGTTTTACAAATCCGCCGATACTGGCTACCTCTGCAACTCCGGGTACTGCGGAGAGGCGTAGTTTAACAAACCAGTCCTGCAAAGACCTCAGTTCTGCAAGATCATGTTTTTCACCGCGAAGGGTGTACCAGAGAATATGCCCGACTCCGGTGCCGTCAGGTCCAAGAATCGGTTTTGCTCCCTGAGGAAGCGCGGACTGAATTGATGATAGTTTTTCCAGTACCTGCGATCTTGCCCGTTTAAGGTCAACATCTTCCTCAAAAATGACAAAGATGAAAGACATACCGAACATGGAACTGCCTCTGATATCTTTAACATCGGAAAGACCCTGTAGAGCCGAAACCAGAGGAAAAGTAAGCTGGTTCTCAACAATTTCAGCGGAACGCCCCATCCATTCTGTATATACGATGACCTGATTCTCCGAAAGATCAGGAATTGCATCAATATTCAGATTGTAGAGGGAATATAACCCTGCCGCCGTCAGGAGTATATAAATGATGATGACTAAGAACCGGTTTTTAGCCGACCAGTCAATAATTTTTTCAATCATGATGAATCTGCTTAAGTTTAATAAATGGATAGACAATTCCTTACGGATTGTCTCAGACCGTTAAATTAGAACTGCGTGATTCTCAGATCAGAAGTATATTGTGGAATAAATAGACGGGAACCCCCCTGGGTGGGGGAGAGGTATCGGGTGAAAATTTCCCGAATGATGAAATTCCTTCTCCAACGCTTTCGCTAAGAATTGAAATCACTGAAAGTTCAGGAGTAAGAAGTATTTTCTGGTTACCGGAAATCTGGCAGTCCAGATTTGAATCGCTGATCTCGGTTGAGCAGCACTCCTCATACTGGGACTCTAATTTTTCCTTAACCGGTGACTCTTCGGTTTCCGAGCAGCAGGAGGACTCCTCCGGCTCAGTGCACATATCACATACCTGCAGACTAAACGATTCTTCCATTGCACAGAAATGTGCCAAAACCGGGATGTTGAGCACTCCGGTCAGATAGATGGTTAAAATGGAAAATCGCAATAATTTCATGTTGCAAAAATAAGTAAAATTTTGTACATCTTGCAAACAGGGGGAGCTTTTGGCTTAAAATGGTATGATGAAAGGGGTGGTTAGCCCCCCGTCCGGTCTTTTATCTTGAAGGACGGTCGGATTTTTGGTAAATTTTAGGTTTGAATTCACGATGACTTGGAAAGCTGATATTATATGAAAAATGAGGCAGAACAGACAGGGGAAATTGAAATTCCCCGGGTAATGCCGGTACTACCGCTGCGGGATATGGTAATTTTCCCTTTTATGATTTATCCGGTGCTGGTCGGCAGGGAGCAGTCCATAACTGCTGCTAACCATGCAATGGAAGCAGGGAAGATTCTTTTCCTGACCACACAAATCCGTTCTTCAATCGAGAACCCGGGTAAGGAAGACCTTTACCTTGAGGGGACTATAGCCAGAATCCAACAAATGGTGCGTCTTCCAAACGGGCTGATGAAGGTGCTTGTTGACGGGTTGGTGCAGGGTAAAATCGTTTCTTTTACTGATCGGAAAGAATTTTTTGAAGCCAATGTTGATTTTTTGCTCCCCGGAGTAATGAACTCGAATGAAATTGATGCACTCGTCCGGCAGGCGACAAATCTTTTTAAAGAGTACCTTAAATTAAGCAAAACCGGAAACCAGGATCTTGCTGCATCATTTGACCTGATTGATAACCCGCAGAAGAAATTGTTTTTTGCTGCTGCTAATGTTACACAGTCAATAGAGAATAAGCAGCGGCTGCTTTCGATATATAGTCTGCGTGAACAGTATTATGAACTGATCAAAATGCTGAACACTGAAATTGATATACTACGTATAGAAATTGAGATTGACGGAAAAGTTCAGGAAAACATCGCAAAGACTCAGCGGAAGTTTATCATATCAGAGCAGATAAAAATTCT
>JADLAF010000070.1 GCA_020848375.1 Ignavibacteriaceae bacterium | reverse complement strand
GGTATATTGAATACGCTTTAAGGTCCGGTTCGTAATTATTCTCCCAGACCAGTTCAACCTCACCGTCTGCTTCGTATGAAACCTGCAGACCCGAAGGTACTGCAGGCGGAAAAGTATCAGAGCCCGGCGGAGAAACGGGAAGCCGCTCACAGCCGGAGAACGAAAGCATCCATAAAGTAATTAACGACCCAAGAACTTTTTTCATCAGTCCTTATGTGAGTATAAATTCCTGACCCCGCCCAGGTATCTCAACAGACTGGAATCCGTTTTGTTTCAGGCGGTCTGACATTTTAACCTGTTGATCGTAATCACCGTGAACGAGGAATACTTTTTTCAGTCTGGTTTTATCCAGACCGTTGCAGTACTCAAGCAGTTCATCAGCATCAGCGTGTGCAGAAAGGGAGTTAAAAACTGCAACTTCCGCCTTTAACTGATATATATCTCCAAAGATATTTACTTCCGGTTCTCGCTCTACAATTTTCCTGCCGAGAGTGTTTTCAGCACAATACCCGACCATCAGGACTATATTATTAGGATTCTGAATGTTGTTTGCAAGATGGTGAAGTACTCTGCCGGCTTCTGCCATTCCGGAAGCGGAGATAATCATCATCGGTCCGGATTTTTCGTTCAGCTCTTTTGAGTCTTCAACATGTGTTATATACGAAAGTTTTGCAAACCCGAACGGATCCTGGTTATCACGGACTATTTTCTTCATTTCATCATCAAAACACTCGCTGTGAAGACTGTACACATCGGTTGCATTTGTTGAAAGGGGGCTGTCAACCACGATGGGGATGCGCGGAGCTAAATTATTTTCGAAAACCAGGTGTAGTGAATAAAGAATTTCCTGGGTTCTTCCGACACTAAAGGCCGGAACGATAATTTTGGATTTTTTTTGATGTGCTTTTTTAAGCAATTCAGCAAGTTTAGACTCTGTTCTCGCGTAGTCATCATGAAATCTGCCGCCGTAGGTGGACTCACATATAAAATAATCTACATCTGGGATAATTTCAGGGTCGCGCAGAATCGGCATATTTGCCCGGCCGATATCACCGGAAAATCCGAAATCAATTTTTTTTCCGTTTTCTTCAATCTCGAAATGGGTAACGGCACTCCCCAGGATGTGACCGGCATCGTAGAAGGTGATTTTAACACCGGGTAATATCTCCAGAGTCCGGTGATAATTGATGCACATAAAAAGGTTCATAGTATTTTCAACATCCTCAATTTCATAGAGGGGCTCAAAGAGGTGCTGACCGTTCTTTTTCCTTTTTTTGTTCACGAACTCGAGGTCTTTTTCCTGAATATGGCAGCTATCCTTTAGGAGCAGGGAAGCAAGGTCTCTGGTCGCAAAAGTTGAGTAAATGGGTCCGTTAAAACCTCTTCTTACCAGGGAGGGGATGTTTCCGCAGTGATCAACGTGGGCATGAGAAAGAACCAGACAATCAATTTCTTCGGGTTCAAACTGGTCAAAACTGCGGTTCAGTTCAAATGACTCTTTTCTTTTGCCCTGAAACATGCCTGAATCAAGGAGAATTTTTTTTCCGTTAACCTCCAGGAGGTGTTGTGAACCGGTAACTGTGCGGGCGGCGCCGATAAATTTGAGTTTCATGAGACTCCTTTTCCAGGTTTGGTAAATTTAAATGAGGGGGAGATTTTATACGCTGAAAATCCGGCTGTTGTTTCACGGCTCAGGGACCGGCCACAGTAGGGAAATCCCTGAAAAAAGCACCCGAAAGAGATATTTTTAACGCAGATAATGATGATTTCGCACATAAAATCTTTAAATATGAGAAAGAATTTATTGAAATTGACTATATAAGCCAATTATAATAAATTAGGGTTCAAAATAAATAAAATTCTTATGATTGAAACCTATATCCCACTATTCCTTGTCTTCGGATTTGCAATAATCTTTGCAGCAGGAACGGTTATGTCATCCGGTCTTTTCGGGCCACAGCGGCCGAATGAGGAAAAGCTCTCAACTTACGAAAGCGGTATGAAACCCGTAGGAACGGCCTTTGAAAGGGTATCAATAAAATATTACCTGGTCGCCATGTTATTTATCATTTTTGACCTTGAGGTCATTTTTGTGTATCCTTGGGCGGTCCAGTTTATTTCACTTTATACTGATCCGGCTATTGGAACCCACGCTTTTTATTCGATGTTGTTATTTTTAGTCGTGTTTGAGATAGGATTTCTTTACGTATATAAAAAAGGAGGTTTTAAGTGGGATTAGAAGCAATTTTACAACAGGATGGTTTTGTTACCACTACAATTGACGCAATAGTCGGCTGGGCAAGAAAAAGTGCCGTATGGCCGATGCCAATGGGAATTTCATGTTGTGCTATCGAAATGATGGCCTCAGCAGACCCCAAATATGATATTGCCCGCTTTGGCTCTGAGGTAATGCGTTTTACCCCAAGGCAGTCAGATGTAATGCTGGTGGCTGGTACAGTTACTTTCAAAATGTCCAAAGTGGTCAGAAAAATTTACGACCAGATGCCTGACCCTAAATGGGTTATTGCAATGGGTGCCTGCACCTCTACGGGAGGAATGTACCGCTCATACTCAGTTGTGCAGGGAATTGACCAGTTTCTTCCGGTTGATATTTATGTGGCTGGCTGCCCTCCAAGACCGGATAATCTTTTAAATGCTCTGATGCACATTCAGGAAAAAATTGGTAACACAAGAGCCCGGGATTACCAGGATCTTCCAAAATCCATTATCAATCAGAATTAATACTATGCGCGAACAATTAGAAAAACTCCTCACGGAGCAGTTTCCCGGAGTTCAGTTTGAATTTTCTGAATTCAGAGGAGAATTGACCATGAGTTTTCAGAAAGAAATTGTTATTGAACTCTGTGATTTCCTGAAAAATGAACCCCGGCTTGATTTCATTCTACTTGAGGATCTTACCGCCATTGATTGGGCCAGAAGAACAAACCGATTTCAGGTGGTTTATCAATTATTTTCAGTAAAGAACAAATACCGCCTCCGTCTTATGACTCTGGTGGACGAAAGTGAGTGCGAGGTTGATTCGGTATATTCCGTATGGAAAGCTGCCGACTGGGCTGAACGCGAAACGTACGATATGTATGGTATTCATTTCAGAAATCACCCTGATCTGAGAAGAATGTATATGCCTGAAGAATTTGAATATCATCCGCTCCGGAAAGATTTTCCTCTGATGGGAATTCCCGGTTCACTTCCCCTCCCGAAAAAATAGAAGTACTCTATGCAGAAATTAACAAAAGATGAAGTTCATCCAAAAATTGTCCAGGCACTTCTGGCTATGGACTCAGATATTACAGTTGAGGATGCCTTAGAAAATGAGATGGTGCTCAACATGGGTCCGCAGCATCCGGCGACTCATGGAGTGCTCCGGCTCCTGCTCCGCCTCGATGGAGAAAAAGTGGTTGCCTGTGTGCCTGAACTGGGTTATCTGCACCGCGGATATGAAAAGATGGCAGAAAATATGGGCTATCTTGAATATATACCCCACACTGACCGCCTGGATTATCTTTCACCCCCTTCTAACAATGTAGCGTATGTGCTCGCTGTTGAAAAACTGCTGGGTATCGAAGCTCCGAAGCGCGCGCAATATATCCGTATGATGATGAGCGAACTTTCCAGAATTGCATCACACCTGGTGGCTATAGGCGCATTGGCAATGGACGTTGGTGCTCTGACCGTGTTTCTGTGGGGACTACGCGAGCGTGAAAAGATACTTGATATGTATGACGTTATCTGCGGTGCACGCTTCACGACCAGCTATACCAGGATTGGCGGTGTCGCTCAGGATATAGATACAGCTACTTTGAGAGCAGTGAGAGAATTTGTTGACCAGCTTGAAGAAAAACTCGATGAGATGGAACGCCTGCTAAACGGCAACAGGATTTTTCTTGAGCGGCTTGAGGGAATTGGTGTTATCTCAGGCGACGATGCTCTCAGTCTTGGTCTTACCGGACCAACACTCAGAGGCAGCGGTGTTGCTTATGATTTGAGAAGATCCGCACCGTACCTTTTCTATGATGAGATGGATTTTAATGTTATTACCTTTAGTGAAGGAGACAGTTTAGCACGGTACTTTGTAAGAGCAGATGAAATACGGGAAAGCATGAAAATCATCAGGCAGACAATTGACAAAATTCCTTCCGGTGATACAATGCTTAATGCTCCGAAAAAAGTGCTTCCGAAAAAAACTGAGATATACTCCAGGATGGAGGAACTGATTCATGATTTTATGCTGGTGAACTTTGGCACCTATCCGCCTAAAGGACAGATATATCATGCCGTTGAGAATCCGAAGGGAGAACTTGGATTCCACATTGTCAGCGAAGGTGATGCACATCCGTGGAAGATGAAAATCCGCTCACCCTCCTTTGTTAATTTACAGTCTTTGCCTCATTTGGTTAAAGGTCACATGATTTCAGATGTCATCGCAATCATCGGGAGTATTGATCCGGTGATGGGTGAAGCAGATAAATAACAGGATTTGAGAATAATGAAATTTCAGTTTACAGAAGAAAATCTCCGGAATGTTGAAGCGGCAATTGCAAAATATCCGCAGAAAAAAGCTGCCGTTATGCCGGTATTATATATCGCGCAGGAACAGCATGGCTGGATATCGGGAGAGGTAATGACCGAAATAGCACGGATACTTGAAATCAGTCAGGAAGAAGTGCTCGGTGTTGTAACATTTTACACTATGTATCATAAAAAGCCGATGGGCAAATACCATATTCAGGTTTGCACAAACGTTTCATGTATGCTCAGAGGAGGGTACGATATATATGATGCAATTCGCAGCAAATTAAATCTTGAAAACGGCGGCGTTTCTCCGGATATGACTTTTTCACTTGAAGAAGTTGAATGTATGGGCTCCTGCGGCACTGCACCCATGATAGCAGTCAATGAAGACTACCACGAAAATATAGATACCCAAAAGACTCTTCAGATTCTGGACTCACTTAAATAAGATTGTATGGAAAAAATAGTATTACCCGATATAGCAAATCTCCATCAGCTTGATGTATATAAAGAAATCGGCGGTTACCAGGCAGTAAAAAAGGCCTACGCCCTTTCTCCTGATGATATTATTGATCAGGTTAAGAAATCCGGTCTGCGCGGAAGAGGGGGAGCAGCGTTTTCTGCCGG
>JADLAF010000069.1 GCA_020848375.1 Ignavibacteriaceae bacterium | reverse complement strand
TTTTTTGCTTTTCCCCCTCTCTCCGGTTTTGTTTATTTTTACCCACACACATTTTCCGGATTTTGTTATGAAAAGATTTTCCCTGGTGCTTTTGCTGGCAGCCGTTTCCTCCGGTTTACTGGCTCAGACTGATACCATCAATTACACCACACCCCCGTCTGAATTCACCTTTAACCACACTCTTTCAAAACTTTACACCGTTCAGACCGCCCGCGTTCTTAACCCCCTTGATGTCTCCATTACCCTCGGCGGAGCATTTGGCTTTGAGCGGGATAACGGCTTCCTCGGCTCGGTGGCATTCGGTCTCGGCGGCTATGGCGATATTGAAATGGCAACTTCCTCCCTGATGGCTTCCCTGTTTTCACGGGATGAAAACTACGGCAACATAGCGCTCAAAGGAAAGCTCTATACCGCTGATGACCGCTCCTGGCAGCTTAGCGCGGGGATGAGGTCAAACTCCTCCTGGGAGGGCTCCTCTTCCGATGAAGAAGCTATCAGAACTTCCGCTGAAGATCTCTATCTGCTCGGGCTCAGGTATGTGGACTACAAATGGCGGATGACCAGCTTATATCTCTCATTCACCTACTCAAAATACAGGGATGTTGAACTGCACGGCGGACTGACCATCACCGATATCCGATATAAGGACGCACAGCTTTATTTTGCGAATGCTCTCTGGAATTATAACCCAATTACGGTAAAGCAGAATATGGTCAACTTTTTCCTCGGGCTTGACCGGCGGCTTAATGAGCGCACCACCATGATCGCTGAAGTACTCAGCACCCCGGTGATCGCAGTGGACGCGAAGAACAGCAAATTTGTGGTTGAACGCAGATACAGCGGCAGTGTGGGGCTCCGCCTCTTTGTGAACCGCTTTCTTGTGCTTGATACCGCGCTCCGCTATCAGGATGATTTCAGCGGTATTGCCGATACACAGGTCCGCGTGGGGCTGATGGCCGTCTGGAACGCAGCAGGACACTGAAAAATAATTGTGAATGGTGAATGGTGAATTGTGAATTGCGCAGAGCCAACACCAGGATAAATCCGTGTGTCATTGAATATGATGATATACATCAATTCAATAACCACCAGATTCATCTGGTGGTTGAATGCCGACCTCTGCGCCTTTGCGCGGGGTTTTGGATAGTTTGGGGATTAAACTTTGCGGGACTCTGCGAACTTTGCGTTAAAAAGTTGCCCGTGCCTTATGACAGATTGTAAATTGTACATTGTACATTGAATTAATCCAATCCGGTGCAATCGTTGTCAAAAATTACCCTGCCGGATTCGGCAGTATATTTCTAAATATATTTCATTGTTTTATGCGGCTATTACTAATACAACTTTTTCTTTTTACCGTTATTGCCTTCTCCCAAGGACTTGAAGTTACCGGAGTGGTTAAGGACACCGCCGACGGCAAAGCCCTCACCGGCGCCAATATAAAACTGGAACATCTGCGCAACCCGGATTTTTCTAAATACGGCACCTCTGACGGCTCGGGCAAATTTCATTTCACTGGGCTTAATCAGGGGCGGTATATATTTGAGATATCTTTCATCGGTTATGAAAAACACACTGATACGCTCCGGCTCCGCGGTGAAAACATAAATCTTAAAACAATACTGCTCAAACGGGAAGCAATTGAAATAGACGGGGTTACCGTTACCGGACAATCTATTCCCGCTATTCAGAAAGAAGATACCATTGAGTTCAGTTCAAAATCATACAAAACCAACCCTGATGCAAACGCAGAGGATCTGGTGCAGAAGATTCCCGGCATAACAAAAGAAGACGGCGTAATAAAAGCACAGGGGGAAGAAGTAAAGCGAGTACTGGTTGACGGCCGCCCATTCTTTGGTGATGACCCAAACGCAGTACTGCGCAATCTGCCCGCTGAGGTGGTTGACCGGATACAGATATTTGATCAGATGAGTGAACAGTCACAGTTCACCGGTTTTGATGACGGCAACGCAAGTAAGACCATTAACATAGTAACACGACCCGAACGCCGCAACGGTAAGTTCGGCAAACTTTACGGCGGTTACGGAACCGATGATCGCTACTCAGGCGGTGCAGTATATAATATATTTAACAATCAGCAGCGGCTTTCACTTTTGGGGCTGAGTAACAATGTTAGTATTCAAAACTTTTCATCGCAGGATCTGGTCGGTGTTTCCTCGGGCGGAGGTGGAGGAGGCCGCGGAGGAAGAGGTGGCGGAGGAGGTTTTACTCCAGGAAACTGGGGCGGCGGTGCTGCATCAAACTTCTTGGTGGGAAGTCAGGACGGCAACACACGCACCAATTCAATGGGGCTTAACTATTCGGATGCATTCGGTAATGATTTCCGCATTACCGCGAGTTACTTTTTTAACAATACCAACAACAGCACCAGCCAGCGGAGCGACCGTGTTTATTTTTCTGACTCAACTATATATAATATTTATAATGAAGACTACTCTTCATCCGCTGACAACTATAACCACCGCTTTAACAGCCGCCTTGAATATACCATTGACACGTCTAGCTCACTGCTTTTAACCCCGCGGCTGAGCATACAGGATAACTCCTCTTCCAATGTCACTGATGCTTTCTCTGGCTACTCAGACGGGACGCCGCTTAACACAACAGATAACTTAAACAAAACCGATGCCAGGGCATGGAACTTTTCCAACGAACTTCTCTACCGCTATAAGTTTGATACTCCGGGGCGCACTCTTTCAGTGTCGCTGAACACCTCAGCAAATGACCGGCAGACCGATCAGTTGCAGGATGCGGTTACTTCAAGAAATACTCTCTGGGGAGTGATGCTTCTTGCGGAGAACCGTGAAATTGACAATCCGATAAGCGGATATACACTCGCCGGCAATATCGTATATACTGAACCAGTCGGCGAAAATGGAATACTGCAATTTAATCTGAACAACTCGCTCACCAACAGCAAAAGCAATAAAAAGGCGAATCTGTTTAATCCGGCTGATAACACCTATTCCCTGTTTGACACACTCCGCTCTAATGAATATAATAATGACTATACAACATTCCGCCCCGGTGTTTTGTACCGCTGGCGCGATGACTTCATGAATCTGATGACAGGTGTTTCTTATCACTCATCCTCCTTAAACGGTGAACAGGTTTTCCCCTATACTGAAACAGTTGACAAAACATTTGAACGGGTGCTCCCGTCATTCAGAATGCAGATGCAGTTCTCAAGAACGGAAAATCTCCGTCTGCAGTATTCTACTAACATCAGCCAGCCCTCGGTAAGCCAGCTTCAGAGGACGGTTGATAACAGTAATCCCCTTGCACTCCGCACCGGAAATCCTGATCTTGCGGAAGAGTTCAGCCACCGCCTCAGTGCCAGATATATGAGCACGAATCCGGCAAACGGCACAACTTTTTTCGCGATGATGTTCATGAATTATACGCAGCAGTATATAGGAAACGCCATACAGCAGGGGCGCATTAATTTTGTTCTTTCTGACGGCACACCGCTCCCCGCCGGTGCACAAATGACCACACCTGAAAATTTTGACTATTCCCTTTCTCTTCGTTCGTTTGTCAGCGGAGGACTTCCGGTTGCGTTGCTTAAAAGTAATCTGAACCTGAGTGCCGGTTTTAATTACGGCAAAACCCCGGGGCGTATTAATCAGAGCATCAATTTTTCACATAATTATTCCATCAGCTCAGGAGTTACAATCGCGAGTAACTTTAGCGAGAAATTAGATTTCCGTTTTGGCTATTCCCCTGTCTGGTTTAAGACCCGAAATGAACTGAATACATCACAGGGGGATGAGTATTTCGTCCATAGCGGCAGTGCAAATCTGAACTGGTTTCTTATGGATCAGCTTTTTGTGAAAACCGATTTCAGCGCTTATTATAACGCCGGCCTTCCTTCTGAGAGTAAGCGTGACTACTATATCTGGAACATGGGCGTGGGTTACAAATTCCTTAAAAATAGCCGGGGTGAGCTGCGTCTTGAAATTTTTGATATCCTGAGCCAGAATGAGTCCCTCAGCCGCTCAATCAATGAACTCTACGCTGAGAACCGTTCAACCATGGTGCTTCAGCAGTATTTTCTCTTTACGTTTACCTATACAATACGGGCATTTACCGAAGGATAACCAGGGTCAGGCGAGTGCTTAAAAAGTTTCCTTTGGTACTGCATTTCCTGGAGTTGTGCTTCCGGCGTTTTTCTTTGCCGAAACCTGTAACTATTTAATTCTTCATGTAGTTCACATTCCTTATTTTTCAATAATTGAAATAATCCTCTTACACATTATCGGAGTTTAGTGATGCCAAAAATGCGGTTCATGACCATAGAACGACACATCATAGAAGGTGAGAAAAAGCACCCCGGCGCGACCGGAGAACTCAGCCGCCTGCTTTCTGACCTTGTACTTGCCTTTAAGGTAATTTCACTTGAAGTGAACAAGGCCGGGCTGGTGGATATCCTCGGTTTCGCCGGGTCTGAAAACGTCCATGGGGAACAGGTTAAGAAACTTGATGTCTATGCTCATGAAATGATGTTTAAGGCAATGGACCACGGCGGTCACCTCTGCATCATGGCCTCAGAGGAAGAGGAGGATATCATTCACATACCATCCAATTATGAAATTGGCAAATATGTGCTCCTCTTTGACCCGCTTGACGGCTCCTCCAACATTGATGCGAATGTAAGCATCGGCACAATCTTTTCTATATATAAACGAGTCTCTGAAGACGGTCACCCGGGAACCCAGGAAGATTGTCTGCAGCAGGGGCTGAATCAGGTAGTGGCGGGCTACGTTGTTTACGGCTCAAGCACCATTCTTGTATATACAACCGGTGACGGAGTTCACGGCTTTACTCTTGACCCCTCAATCGGGGAGTTTATTCTTTCGCATGAAGACATAAGGATTCCGAAAAAGGGAAAGATATACAGCATCAACGAAGGCAACTATAAATACTGGCATCCCGGATTGAAGAAATATATAAAGCACCTGCAGGAAGAAGATGCTGAGTCACAGCGCCCCTACTCATCAAGATATACCGGTTCAATGGTTGCTGATGTTCACCGCACATTGCTTTATGGCGGCATCTTTATGTATCCGGCAGACTCGCGCAGTCCGAAGGGTAAACTCCGCCTTATGTATGAATGCAACCCCATGGCTATGATTATGGAAGCGGCCGGAGGCAGAGCATCAGACGGCACAAAGCGGATAGTAGAAATTGAACCAACCAACCTCCATGAACGCACACCAATCTTTATCGGAAGTGAGTATGACGTAAAACAGGTTGAAGAATTTATGGCAAACGAAGAAAGTCTCTCCTGGATAGATAAACTATAATTAGTAATTAAAAGTTAGTATTTAGTAATCAATGTACATTGATTAGACTTGGCGCCTTCGCGCGAACCTTTTTAAGACCCGTGCCTTGTTCCGGAAAATGCACCGTGTGATCTTAACCATCCGCATAAATATTTAATTTGTTTTCTGAATAATTACAGAATACCTTCGCTCCGTTCTTTCATATTTCTCCTAAACAATAATAATCTAAAGGGCAATCCATGAAACGTTCTTTTTCTTTGCTTCTTCTCGTATTTCTGTTTCTTTCCGGTACCGCTTCCTCCCAGGAATGGGAAATATTTGAAGCATCAGAGTACAATATTAAAATCAGCGTTCCACCAAACTGGAAGACCAGCACCGGCACACAGGATGGAATTCCTTATCTCGAAGGAATAAGCCCTGATGAAACCTTGTCCCTCTTTATCTTTGTGTACAAAGATGCAGGCATCAGCACCCAGGAACTGCTTAACAATGCGGTTAATGATCTTGGGATAGCGCTTGAAGGTGAATCAGCTCAGGAAAATCTGAATGGTATGGATGCGTGGGTAGCCAGCGCAGCCGGGTCAATTGACGGCACTGAAATTCACATGTTCATTGCAGCCGCCACCTATGACGAGAATAACTATGTTGCATATATATTCACCGCTGCTGACAACTCAGAGAAGAATGCCCCGACCATGAATAAAATTCTTGACAGTCTGGCCCCCTTAAAATAAATCTCATTTTTCAAAAAAAAGGTTCCTTTGCTGCACGCGGAGGAACCTTTTTTATTTCCTTCTCCGCGGAACTTTGCGCTAAACTCCGCTTCCTCTGCGTTTACTGTTTTTGCGATGTAAAAGATTTTAACAACACTCACTTATGCAATTTAACCGCGGAATGTTCTGTCAGAACTACTTTATATATTCCATCTTCCCGCTTTTAACAAAAAGTGTTTTTCCTTCTGCCGAAGCTTTCATCCTGTATATATACATACCTGAAGGGAGCCCTTGTCCGGTGAAATCTACCCTTATTGAATACCTGCCCGGTTCATGCACCCGGCTTACGGGACGGGCTATCAATGAACCCTGTATATCATACAGTTCCAGTTCAACCATGGCACGCCGTCCGACTGTATATCCGATCACCGTCGAGGGATTAAACGGATTAGGATAGTTTTGTTCTTGTGCAAATCCGTTTATTCTCCCTTCATCATCAGTGCTGGTTGTTGGCTCCCCCTCAATTCGGAAATTTATCATCATCCCCATATCTTCATGCTCAAGGATGTGACAGTGCATCAGAAATATACCGGCGTGATCAGTAAACTTTGTAAGAACACCAACCGTTTCATTCGGAAATAACAGAACGGTATCCTTCCATCCCTTATCTTTCGGGTCAAGGGTTGTATTGCCGCCGCGGGAATATACCTGAAACATAACTCCGTGTATATGCATCGGGTGATACAGATTTGTTGTATTAACAAACTTCCACTCTTCGAGCTCATTGATCTGCACCACCTCATCAATCCGGTTCATGTCATAAACCTTATCATTGATGCGGTGCATGCCTGTTGCCATGGTTCCCTGGCTCAGAACAAATTCGCGCGTTCTGAGTTTATCTGCATAGTTATAGTAAGTAATTGCAGGAAGCAACTGCGGAATAACTCCCCCTGAAGACTGCGTTCCGGTAATATCAAAGCGCATAAGGGTTATAGAATCCCCCTGCAGACCGGGCGCAGTGAAGGGAAGCGAAAGCAGATTAACAGAAGTGCCCTGCTGATGATTTGAGAAATCCGCCAGAATCTCAAGCCGCTCACCAGGGGCGAGATATACGGAGCTTGCCTGAACAGTCTCATCCTTCAGACCGCTGTCGGTGCCGATAATGGTGAAAGGAGTGTTGTCTGAAAATGCAATGTTGTATATACGAGCATTTGACCCGTTAAGCAGCCGGAAGCGGTAAAGTGTTTTATGAATTTCCAGATACGCATCCGGAGTACCGTTCACCAGAGCAGTATCACCCATATATCCGAGCATATTGTCCATCATGGCCGGCTGATAGGTGAACTGCGGAATATTTGCTGAGCGGCGGTCCTGTATCACCAGCGGCACATCAAATTCTCCGGCGGGTAGTCCAAGCTGCAGTTCGGCATCATCTTCAATGATGAAGAATCCTGCAAATCCTTTATATACATGCTTTCCGGTAATGTGATGAGCGTGAGAATGATAAAAATAGGTGCCTGCCCGCTGAGTGACCATAAACGTGTAGGTGTAACTTGCTCCGGGGAGTACTGCGTCTTTCGGCTGGCCGTCCATCAGTTCAGGAACCAAAAGTCCGTGCCAGTGAATGGTTGCTTCTTCGCTGTGCTGATTATTAAATATGACGGAAAACTGCGCACCCCGTTTCACTTTAATCGTTGGTCCGGGATAGCTTCCGTTCAGTGCAATTACCTCTGTAAGCTGACCCGGCCAGACCTCTGCATTGGTAGTGGTGAGTGTAAGCTGCTGCCCTGGCTGAAGCACTGGAGGAAACCTCAGAGCATTTCCGGTTAATGGGGTTTTCTGCGGTTCACCGCCTCTGAGTGAGGACGGAATCAGCGCCGCCGCGGCTGTTACTGCGGAACTAAATACAAAATCTCTTCTTTTCACACAATACTCCTTGAAGTTGTTCTGGTGCCCTCTCCGGCAGGAATTAAATCACGCAAGATAATAAAATCGGGAATGAACCCGCAAAGTGCCAATAGAAAAGTTTGTTTGATGCAGATTTCAGAACAGAGGATTCCTACATCTTAGAATCTGCAATAGATAACTTATGCACTATCCCGGGGACAATGGGGACACTTGGGACGCTGGTTTAAAACTCTTCGCGCCTTAGCGTCTTTGCGCGAGCTTTTCAACTACGTTAAAAATCTTCTGCTTTCCTCTTTCTTTCGTAAATTTGTTCAAAGATTTACCAACTATTTTCAGCCAGTGCCATGAAAATTTCCGCTGTTCTCATTGTTTTCTTACTGCTCATTGCAAACCTCTCCCCCGATTCTGTCTGGACCCGCACCTACGGTGGAACCAACATTGACATAGGTCACGCTGTTCAGCAAACCTCAGACCAGGGCTTTATCATGACCGGTTACACCCGCTCATTCGGTACGACATCCGGGCGCAATGTCTGGCTGCTGAAAACCGATTCACAGGGAAACGAACAGTGGAGCAAAACCTTTGGCGGAAACAGTGATGATGAAGGAACTTCAGTCCGCCAGACTCAGGACGGCGGATATATTATCACCGGTTATACTGCATCATTCGGCTCCGGATTGAAAGATGTATATATCATTAAAACCGATTCTCTCGGCAATGAACAGTGGTTCCGGTTTTTCGGAGGCGCCAATGATGAAGAGGGATATTCAGTACGGGAGCTTCCCGGAGGCGGATATATTATTGCGGCCGCAACATCCTCTTCCACTATGGGAAGCCGGGATGGTTTTCTTATAAAACTTACCTCTACTGGTTCAGCAGTGTGGACCAGACTTTACGGCGGGCTCAGCACAGACGGATTCCGCTCCGTTGAAGTTACACAAAGCGGCGGATATATACTCACCGGCTGGACTGCCTCAGACGGCGCAGGAGCTCTGGGGAAAGCATGGCTGGTACTCACAGATTCCTCAGGAGCAATCATCTTTAACAAGAATTTCGGCGGCACAAGCGCTGACCGGGGCTATCATGCTCTTGAAACAAGAGACGGTGGATATATAATGGCTGGATATACAGCATCAATAGGTGCCGGTAATGACGATATGTATCTGGTTAAAACAGATGCAGTAGGAAATCTGGCCTGGCATAAAACATTCGGCGGCACCGGGCGTGACTACGGCCACTCACTCTGTCAGACACAAGATGACGGCTTTCTTATAACCGGATATACACTTTCAACCGGTGCAGGGGGTGATGATGTATGGCTGGTAAAAACCACTCCGGATGGCACACTTGAAACATCGCGAACCTTCGGAGGTACCTCTTCTGATGTCGGCTATTGGATTGATCTTACTTCAGACGGCGGATTTGTTATCACCGGTCATACGCTTTCATCCGGCGCGGGAGTGCATGACCTCTGGCTGATAAAAAGCACGCCCGATATTGTCCCAGTGGAACTGACAGCATTTTCGGCAACAGTATATAATGGCAGAGTTTTGTTAAACTGGTCAACTGCATCAGAAACCAATAATCGCGGATTTGAAATTCAACGCGCCACATCCGTAGAGACGATGCATGCCGTAGAGACGATGCATGCATCGTCTCTACAGAATCAATGGCAATCAATCGGGTTTATCAGCGGCAATGGAACGACGGCGGATATATCATCCTACATATATACGGATATATCACCGCTTGCCGGAAAAAACCTCTACCGCCTGAAGCAGATTGATTTTGACGGCACTGTTTCTTATTCAGAGATTGTATCCGTTGAAACCGATCTGCCGGAGAAATTTGTTGTTTCTCAGAATTATCCCAATCCGTTTAATCCCGAGACCACGGTTTCATTCTACCTGCCGGAGGATACCGGACTTTCAGCAGAGCTTTTTTCGGTTACAGGCGAACTTGTTAAAACACTGCATAACGGCTTATTGCACAGAGGTTCACATCATCTGCGCATCAGCAGCGGGGGTCTTTCTTCCGGAGCATATATACTGCGGCTCAGCACAGGCAAGCAGACGAAATCCATAAAACTGATGATCAGCAAATAATTTATTCTGAAGAGCAGTCCGCCTTTTATGCGGGCTGTTCCTCCCCTATATCCTCATTCCAGAGCTGCGGTTTTGCTGCAATAAACCGTTCCATCAGAGCAATGCATTCAATATTTTGAAGAACTTCTACCTCTACTCCGCGCGAGCGGAGCAGTTCCTCTTCACCCACAAAGGTTTTGTTTTCCCCGACGATCACCTTTTTAATGCCGTAAAGCAGAATAGCTCCGCTGCACATTGCACAGGGGGAAAGCGTGGTATATAGGGTACACTCACGATAAACGGATGCGGGCTGCCTTCCTGCATTCTCAAAAGCATCCATCTCACCGTGCAGGATAGCGCTCCCCTTCTGCACACGGCGGTTATGTCCGCGGCCTATGATTTTACAGTTATATACAATTACTGACCCGATGGGTATTCCCCCTTCATCAGCGCCTTTGCGCGCTTCTTCAATTGCAGCTTTCATGAATTCATCCATGCATAATCTCCTTATATAACGTTTAATCGGAAAATATTGACTGCATCAAAAATACATACTTTTCCGGTATTCTGTTCCGGGGACTTTTTCACGTCCCCGGAGCAGAGTTAACATCAGAACTGAGGCGGAGCAATGGTAAAGGCAACAACTCCTTTGGATGTCAGGTATCCTTTTGTCACCTTTTTTGTTTTTTCATCAAAACGTTCAAAATAAGCCATACCGTTTTCAAGCGGCTTGAGCTCGCGGTAGAGGAAATCAACCACGACTTTTCCTTTCGGGTCAACCATTCCTTTCTTAAAATCCTTCATCGCAACCGCAAGCCCTTCATGAAATCCTGACCTGAAGGTAATCGTCTCTTTTGAATTCTTCCCTTTTATATATTCTTTTTGTGTTTTACCGTCTGCATTGATGATATAAAATGTTTCCTGCCACTTGGCATCCATTGTGCTTACTACGGCAAACCCGTCATTTACGGCAAAGGCCTGTTTGTATTTTGGTTCAACAAGAATTTTTCCGGTGGTATCCATAATTCCCCATAGATTATCCTTGCTCTGAACGAAGGTTCTTCCGCTGTTGAATGACATCGGCTCATTGCTGAACTGGAAAGGAATCCTCACTGCACCGGTCTTATCAATAAATCCCCACTTGCCTTCTTTTTTAACTGCTGCAAATCCTTCTGAGAAGTCTTGAATTTCATCATAAACCGGCTCGATCACAAAATTTCCTTTTTTGTCAATAAAGCCGTAAGCAAATTGTTTCTGCACACCGGCAAGTCCTTCAACAAATTTTGAGTGCCATGCATTAAGTGCGAGGATATCCCGCGCCAGGGCACCTCCTTTTGAATCAATAAGCGAAACATGGTCCTCAATCCTTACAAATGCAATCTCTTCAGAAAAGTTATATGCATTCTTAAACAGACAGGGCATTTCAACTTCACCGCGCGTATTCAGATAGCCAATCAGTTCTGTTTCCGGATCCTGAACCATGGTGAAGCCGTCGGTAAAATATGGCAGTTCCCCCCACTCCTGTATATAATAGCGATAGGTATCCGGGATAACGATATTCCCTTTTGCGTTCACGAATCCGACCTTGTCATTAAGAAGAAAAGAAAGCATGCCGTTGCTGAATTTTCCTGTCTGTGTGCAGGTAACAACCGGCTGGGTATATATATTAGATGTGAAAATAATCAGAAGGGCAAAACAAATAATTGATTTCATAACAGGTACTCCTGGTTAATACGAATATGGTGTCTTGTTTCGCGTCTCAGAAACAGAAACACAACATCAGTACGAACCGGAAAGGCACTGGGGTGGAAGGAAGCCGGGAAAAAATCACTCAGCAATATCACAGTACAAGTGGGTGATGAACCGGAGCCGACTGATGCGAGGTCTCTATGGGAAGAGACTGAGGAAGAGGCATCATCCCGGGGTCAGATTGTACCCGGCCGCATTTCATACCCGGAAACTCTGTCCGTGTATCTGCATTTTTGTACCCGCTAAAGAGCGCTTAACAAACTTAACAAAACCCTGCTGACCGGGCAAGAAAAATCGGCACCGGACATGAAATCCGATCTGGTTTCATCCGGGTTGCGGAGCACCAGTTTAAAACACGTGTACCAACTCCGGAAAGTTCGCGTAAGGATGCTATGGCGCAAAGAAGTTTCCCGCAGATTCCGAAGATCAGCGGCAGAAGTTTCCGATCCGTTTTCATCCGCGCTGCTTGCATCGGTAAAATCCGCGTACCAACTCCGGAAAGTTCGCGCAAAGACGCTATGGCGCAAAGAAATTTACTTCAGATCAGCGAAAAAGTTTATGATCCGTTTTCATCCGCGTTGGAAAGCATCCGTATAATCTGCGTGCCAACTTCGCAGTTAAAAGTTAAGAGATAAAAGTTGAAAGTGTCAGAATTGTACATTGTACATTGTACATTGTTCATTGTTCATTGTACATTGTTCATTGTTCATTGTACATTGATTACTAATTCCTAATTAATGATGATGGTGCTCATCAGTGGTAGTGTAAATGAGATTGTGTAAATGATCCCCCCCCCTCCCAGCCTTTGGAGCGTAGCGACAAAGGCTGGGAGGGGGGTC
>JADLAF010000068.1 GCA_020848375.1 Ignavibacteriaceae bacterium | reverse complement strand
GAGCAGCCCTATGGGAGGCATGATGATATCGTTAACCAGAGAACTGACAATCTTACCAAATGCTCCGCCGATGATAACACCTGTTGCCAGATCAACAATGCTGCCGCGATTGGCAAATTCTTTAAATTCTTTCAGAAGACTCATACTAAATTTTCCTTTATGTTAAATGAATGCATAGGTAATGCCCAGTTGAAGTGCCTGCTTAAGCTGGGTCTTAGGGGAAATATTCTTTTCATAAATCAACAAAACATTCAGATTTACGTTAATATGTTTTGTGACTTTTGCGGTGATGACATTGTCCCAGCGGACATCCCACACGTCAAGTGATGTAAAGCGGGTGAAAAGCCGCAGTTTGCTTTCCAACACGAGATTAACATCCAGATTATATTTAGCGTTAGAGACAGACTCAAGACCGGTATCAAACTTAAACGCTTCTGTCTTGTCTGTGGTCAGTGGGTCGTCAGAATAATTTCTGAACGTATTGGTGAACACTTCCTGAAACGCCACACCAAGTCGTGTGTCAAAATTATCGTTCGGATTATAGGCAAAGCCGAGGGACTGTGTTATATAGCCGGGATCAAAAAATCCGGCGATGCGCGGAGCAAGCGGGTTTTTATAGTCATAACCGTCGGTTAGAGATGAACGCACGGTGTTAGCGAAATAAGGGTCAACTTTCCAGCCAACATTATAGGCGAGCAGATTTTCCAGATAGAACTCATTGTCGTTGGTTCTGAAATCTGCGTTCCCCTGCTTGGTTCTGCCAAAAGCAAGTTTCATGCTGTTTCTGCTAATCCACCGCTCTCCCTTATACTCCGCCCCAAGATTTCCGATGATGTTCCAGGCGAAGAGATTGTCGCCACCCTGAGCCCAATTGGTCAGTGAAACCTGATTGATATTAAAAGAAGTAACCGCCGAATAACTCCAGGCCGGGGGGATGCTGTCCTGTGAAAAAATATGAACGGAAAAAAGAACGAGAAGAATAATTGTCTGTTTCATGATGACAATAATGTTGTTCCAAATAATTTTTTAATGTAATGCACTTAAAGTATTTATTTGTTCTTTATTCGCCAAATATAATTTTTTAGTCCGCGGAATGTTACAGTGCCCCGCTCAACAGGGTCTAATAGATGCACTACAGGGCAAAATGGTCACCGGGAACATTTAGGGGTGCATTTAAAACTCTGCGGTCTGCCGTGGCACATTACATTTAACTTTACTTCTTCCCGGTGGTTAAAACTCCACTTTGCGCGAGTTCGGTCACGGCTACTGTTGACAAAGACGACTGTTGGGACAATACGCTCACTAACAACTTATACTCAGGGTACACCTGTCTCCTTTTTGAGTAAAATGAGAATGCGTTCTTCTTCATTTTTTCATTCTTCATTCTTCATTAAATCAAACATAATGGTAAATGTTGTCCCTTCTCCCTTTTTACTTTCAAGTGAAATTCTGCCATCCATTATCTCGGTATATTTTTTTGCTATGGTAAGCCCAAGCCCGGTTCCTTCATAACCTCGGCTTAAGCCCTCGCTTCCCTGACGGAACTCTTCCCACACAAGAGCTTTCTGATTATCAGATATTCCAATACCGGTATCGGCTATGGTAATCACCGCGATGTCATTTTCAGTACGCGCGGTTATTGTAATGCCCCCTTTTTCAGTAAACTTAAGCGCGTTGTTGATAATATTGTTGATAACGTTTCCCAGCAGTGTTTTGTCCAGCAGACAATATATATTTGGTCGCTCCGGGGTAAAGTTGATTTCAAGCCCGCGTGTATGAGCGGCAGGCCGAAAGAGTGAATAAGTTTCAGCAATAACCTGTATGATATCAGTCCTTTCCTTTTCCACATCTAATTTACCGGCCTCTAATTTAGAAAGGTTAAGAATCATGTTAAGCGTGGAAAGCAGCCGGTTGCCCCCCTTATTAATGGTTTCTGCCATATATATCAGCTCAGGATTTCCCTCAAGCTCTGACTGAAGTATTTCAGAGAAACCAAGTATTCCGATAAGCGGGGTGCGGAGCTCATGAGACATATTTGCAAAAAAGATGGATTTAATTTTATTCATTTCTTCTGCTGACTCTTTGGCCTGAATCAGTTCTTCAAGCATTTTTCGTTTTTCGGTAACATCTTCCTTCACCGCCACAAAGTGTGTTACTTCCCCCTCCTCGTTAACAAGTGGTGTTATTATCGCATCCTCCCAATAAAGCTCACCATTCTTCCGTTTGCTTTGCAGTTCACCCCGCCAGCTTTTTCCGTACAGGATATTCCCCAACATCTCCTGATATACTTCCCTTATCCTCAGTCCTGATTCTATAATACCCGGATGATCGCCAAGAGCTTCATCTCTGGAATAGCCCGTTACCTCGGTAAAGTTGTTGTTTACATAGACAATCGAGCCGCGGGGATCGGTGATAACAACACTAACGGGGCTGTTTTCAATCGACTGTATAAGCAGTTTGTTTTGCTCTTCCGCTTTTTTTCTCTCCGATATATCATGAATAATTGCATAGAGAGAAATTTTATCTCCGCTCTGTATGGGCGAACTGTATATCTCAACATCCCGCGTTTCACCTGAGCGCAGCCGGTGTTTTACCTCTGACCGGTTGATTTTGCGTTCCATAATCAGCTTCATCCTGTTTTTAAGCAGATCCGCCGGAGAGGTGCTTAAATCATATATCTTCATTTTTTTTAGCTCTTCAAGCGAATAACCATAAAACCGCGTTGCCGAAACATTAGCATCCAGTATGGCCCCGGTCTCAGGGTGAATAAACAGCTTTATTGCGGCGTGGTTCTCAAACATCTGCCTGAAATGATATTCGCTTTCCCGTATTTTTTGTTCGTGTTCAATCTGATCAAGATATATACTCAGTTCCCGGGCAATAACCTCAAGAAGCGGTCTCTGGTTCTGCGAATAGAGGGTCGGATCATGATGGCTCTGCATGATTATTACGCCGAATCTGGTTTTACCCGACCTGAGCGGAATGCCCACCCACTGCAGGGGAATCCGGCCGCTCAGTTTGATCAGCCCGATTCCCCCGAGTTTCATTATTTCCTGCTGGCTGTAAATGCAGATTTTGTTCTGCTTAATAACGTGCCCGGCCAGCGAGCCCTCACTGCGCCAGGTAGTATATATGTCATACTCATCTTTATAATATACCGCGCTGAAGCGTGACTGTTCCTCATGATACTGCGCGAAAAGAAAATTCTTTGTGTCTATAAATGCGGCCAGATCTTCCCTCAGCCGCTCTGCCATCTCCGCTGTGGTTTGTGAAGCGAGTGCATTCCCCGCTATAAGAAGCTGTACCTTTTTTATGGTCTCGGCAGCTTTTTTTTCAGTGCTGTCATTAAGAATAACCGCGAAGTGATCTTCATAAGGTCTGAAAACCGAAATGGTAAAATAACGCCGGGTGTTAGGATCAAACTCCTCAATAGTTACCGGATTACCTGTTATGGCCACATCACAAAAAAGCCGGATTTTGTCACTGCTGTAGCCCGGGATAACTTCTATTATTTTTTTATCAAGATATTGCGCGGGGCTCGCGCCGGTAATTTTTTCATAAGCCGGATTCATACTCACGGTAATAAAATCGACCGGATTACCCTGTTCACCAAGAACAACCTTATGAAGTGCAAAACCTTCTGTCATCTGACTGAAGAGCTTTTTGTAATTTTCCTCAGCAAACCGAAGCTCTGTTATATCCTGAAGTGTGCCTTCAAAACGGATAATCCTTCCTTCGCTGTTTGCCACAAAACGCCAGGTTGGCAGCAGATAACGCAGACGGCATCTGTCAGGATTGGTTCTGTATATATGAACTTCAGGAAAGCTGCCGCTCATAAGAGCCGACATTGTATCCCTTATCAGCGGACGGTCATCCGGATGAATGAGCGCGAAGTAGTCCTCATTCATTGGCGGTGTTAAGGCGGGTTCAAGATCAAAGAGCCGAAACATCATCGGCGACCAGAAACCCCGTCCGGCTTCAGGATTGAACTCCCAGCTTCCCAGCCCCGCGCTTTGTTCTGCTCTTTCAAGCCGCTCATTCAGCAAAATTACCTTGTATTCGGCTTCTTTCCGATCGTTGATGTTAATGACCGTCCCGGCCAGTTGTGTTACCGCGCCGGTCTGGCTGGTTCCGGCTGCCGCGCCCCGCACCTCAAGCCATATATATTCACCGGCATTGTTCCGAAATCTTACATCCATCGAAAAATTTTTGGATGAGTGTATCGTTTCATTCAGATGCTGAAGAAGCAAAGCCCGGTCATCCTGCTGGACGAGTGCCATCCAGTCATCAAACCTCAGTTTTGATTTTTCTATATATCCGAGCATTTTATAGAGGTTATCAGACGCAAAAACATTTCCCGTTGCTACCTCCCACTCCCACACAGCATCATCAACAAGACTAAGGGCGCGCGAATAGCGCTCTTCGCTTATTTCAAGCGCGCGGCGTGAAGCCCGTTCAGTTGTCTGATCGCGGAAAACCAGAACAACGCCGCTTATTTCCCCTTTTGCATTCCGTATCGGTGCGCCACTGTCTGCCACCGGTCGTTCGCTTCCGTCCTTTGCTATCAGCAGGGTATGATTTGCAAGCCCAACCGTCAGACCATCGCTTACAACTCTCTGAACCGGATTTTCAACGGGTCCGCGTTCGGTCTCGCTGATGATGTTAAACACTTCTTCAGAAGGTCTGCCTGCTGCTTCATTTTCCTTCCAGCCGGTCAGCTCTTCGGCAACCGGATTCATGTGTTTCACGCGGCCGCGTATATCCGTGGTAATAACTGCATCGCCGATGCTGTATATGGTGGTGCGGAACTCCTGCTCTGCCTGCCAGAGCTCGCGGTAGATATTTTTCTGCCGGCGGCCGTATATATAAAGACCAATGGCAGATATACACAGCAGTGAAACGCCGGTTATCAGTATCAGAAGAATTGCCTGATTGTGCATCCCGGAGAGAATTTCATCCTTGTTGGTTTTGGTTATGATAAACCAGGAGTTTTCCCTCAGACCAGATATATATCCAATCACTTCTTCCCCTTTATAATCAGACCCGGATACAACGCCCCGACTTCCGTAAGAAGCTTTGGTCAGCAGTGCAGATGAGTCTTTGCGGGAATGATAGAATCCGGAAGGAGTGTTATCCTCCCGGCTCATCATTTTCACATAAAAAACACTGTCTCCTGAAACCGTGCCCATCATGGTTTCAGATGATCTGCTTTCCTCCGGCCACCAGCTTAACACCGGATTGATCAGAACGTCTGTGTCAATAAGCAGAATCAGAACAGCAAATGGTTTTTTTTCATCAAGAATTAATGGGGCGGTTACATCATAGCCCAGATCATACTTAACTGAATTATCATAAAAATCAGTTACCTCAATGGTTGAACGCTCAACTGTTTTTTTAACCGCCAGAAGCGTTACCCTGCTGAGGTTGTTTTCAATTTCAGAAGTTGAGTAGAGGATTTTTCCCTCAGGCGATACAATGATGATGGCGCGGTAACCATATTCTTTTAGGGGGAGTTTAAGCCGGTCGGCTATCTCTGAGCGTGCGCGCTCTTCTCCGGGGTTTTGGGTTAAGCCCTTCACCAAACGGGCAAAGCCCCTATCTGCTGAAATTACTCTTGCGTCAGCAATTCTTTCCTTATGCCAGGCCTCTATCTGCCCTGCCTTCAGTTCGGCTATAGCTTTCAGATCACCCCCTTTGTCCTCTAAAGTTACCTCTTTTTCATGCTGATAAAAAATGACCCCCAGAACTCCGGTGATCAGGGTAATAAGGACAAGGGCTAAGACGAGAGTTGACTTTTTAACCGGCATGCTCTGCCACGACCTTTACTTTATTGATGCAGATTGTCTTGTCTGTAAAATTACAAAGAAACGGATGAATTATGAATGATGAAGTATGAACTACTTTCTGCGGGAAACACTTTGCGGTTTAATGGCTTTGCGTGAGATTCTAGGGACATTGGCGACTCTGGGGACACTGAGGACACTGAGGTTTTAACACTTCTGCGAGACTTAGCGTCTTAGCTTGCGTCGTGAAGTCTGAGAGGTAAAAGAAAAAAAAACATAAAACTCAAGGACATGTTCTGATAAAGATGATACAACTGGGTTAGCCATAACTCAGCGGAGTATCGGTAATGCTGTAAGGCGGGATTACCAAACCACTCTGAAGCTGCATGAAGT
>JADLAF010000067.1 GCA_020848375.1 Ignavibacteriaceae bacterium | reverse complement strand
TCTTTTTCAGGGATGATCTGGGTTACTTTTACTTCAACGCGTCTGTTCTGTGCTTTTCCTTCCGGAGTGCTGTTGTCAGCAATCGGGAATTTTTCGCCGTAGCCAACTGCATTGATGCGGTCAGTAGGAACACCTTTATTAACAAGGTATTCTTTTACTGAATTCACACGATCCTGAGAAAGCTTTTCGTTTGCCTCATCACCACCGTCACTGTCAGTATGTCCGCCGAGCTCAATTACAATTGCGCTTCTGGTGAGGATGTCAAACAGTTTGTCAAGTTCCACACGCGATTCATCTTTCAGTGTGGCTTTGCCTGAATCGAAATAGATATTCTTCAGTTCAAATTTCAGACCAACCTGAATTTTTTGAAGTGTAAAGTCTTTTCTTCCTGATTCATCTTTTGCACCCTTCAGATTAAGCTGATCTGACAGGAAGAGAAATCCTCTCATGTCAATGCTGATGAAGTATTCAATTCCGTAAGGAAGAGTTGTGCTATAGTTTCCATCAAAGCTGCTGCTTGTTGCTGTAGCAATTTCTTTTCCGGTTGTTTTATCAAAGAAGTGGATAATAGCCGGAACAGGTTTACCTTCTTCGTCAGATACTTTACCATAAATGGTATATACCTTTTCAGGTCTCATATCATCAGGAAGCTCAAAGTAATAAATATCGGTTTCGCCCTGATGGCCTTCACCAGCTTCTTTAACATAGTAAGCGACGTCACCTGATGCCGGGATGGAAAAGTCAATTTCGTCACCGGTGGTATTGATATATTTACCGAGGTTTACCGGCTTTGACCAGTCTGTCCAGCCGTCACCGGTTCTCTTTGAGTAAAACAGATCAAGACCTCCGAGACCGCCGTGACCGTTTGAAGCAAAATAAAGGGTCTTGCCGTCAGCAGCCAGGAATGGATAGTATTCATTCTGTGAGGTGTTTATGGTCTTGCCCAGATTAAGGGGTTTGGTCCATCCGTTTTCTGTTAACTGGGTGATATATATATCAGAAGCGCCGACAATATCAGAACGTCCTGATGCAACAAAAAGAAGGGTCTTTCCGTCAGGACCGAGGTTTGCCTGTGTTTCCCATTTGCTGGAGTTGATGCTTCCGCCGAGGTTACAGGGGATGGTCCAGCGTTCACCTTTCTTTACGATATAGAAAAGGTCACCGCCGCCGAAGCTGCCTTCGTAGTTGCCGAATGCGATTGCGTAACTTTCGTCATAAGCAATTGCGAGGATGTCCTCGTGAGTTTCAGTGTTGAACTGAGGACCGAAGTTGTAGGCCTTGCCCCAGCTTCCGTCACTTTGTTTCTTTGATACCCAGGTGTCTTCACCGCCGTATCCGCCGGTTCTGTCGTATCCGGTGAAGTAGAGGGTTTTTCCGTCAGGGGCAACTCTGGGGAAGTATTCACCGGCTGCTGAGTTAACGTTACTGCCAAGATTTGCAATCGTAACAGGTTTGTCGTCTCTGAGCAGGAGGTCAATTACATCCTGATAATATGCCTTATCGGCATTTGGGTCAGCTTCGAGGTAGTCTCTGTATGCCTGAGCTGCTTCCTCAAATTTCTGCTGTTTAATCAGAACGGTAGCCATATCAAGATATAAGGAAGCTGACTTCACGCTCGCGTCGGATTTATCTCCGCGGCCTGAAGTGCCCTTTGCTTCTATGACACCGATCAAAAGAAACGGCAGAAGAAAAAACATGAATTTCTTCATGGTATCTCCATTAGTTAGTTGTGTTGTGTTTTGTTGATTAACGATCATTTTTTTTAGAACTTACACACAAAAACGAGAATGCGTAACTCTCCTTATACCGTTCAGACCGCAAATAGTTTCCGGACTCAGATTTTTATAAAAATCTTTTTTGTGTAAAAAATCCACATAATGCCCAGCCAGAGCAGCACATAAAAGAGCGCAAAGGCAAGTGAGGCATTAAGCGGGGAAAAGAACGGTGTAAAGAAAGTTTCGTATATATGACCCTTCAGCGTGATTATCTCACCGGGAACAGTTTCCCAGCGGATTATTGACATCATCCGGGCCATAAGTCCTGACAAAAAGAACACGGTTATAGCATTTGAGCCATAAACCAGAAACGGCTTTGTCCAGAAGGTATAACCTTTTATATCAATAAGCCAGTAGCACATCGCAAAGAAATGAAGCGCCAGACCTGACGTATATAAAACATAAGAACTTGTCCAGATATTCTTATTCATGGGGAAGGTCAGATCCCAGAATAAGCCAAGAACAACAGAAAAATTAGCAAATACAAAAATCCAGATTACTTTAGTCATCTTGTCTTTATCAGACAGAAGCCAGTAACCGAGAAAGATTCCGCTCAGAGTTGTTACGATCGCCGGAAGTGTAGAAAGAATACCTTCCGGATCCCAAACTTTAGTTGCTGACCAGAGGTGTCCGTTCAACAGCAGATTATCTATATACGCAGCCAGATTTGTTGCGGGCTCAAGATTTGCGAACCCGACACCGGGGACGGGAATCAGAGTCATTAAAGCCCAATAGAGCAACAAAAGAAAGGCGGCTATGCCAAGCTGCGTTTTTAAGGATGTCTTCAGGAAAAGTAAAGCAGATATCAGATAAACAACCCCTATCCTTTGGAGCACTCCTGGGATCCTGACCCTGGAAGGGTCAAGCCATTCACCTGTGATAAAATTATAGAAAGGGAATGTAGCCAGCAAAAGACCAAGTCCGAAAAGTATGAGCGCACGTCTGAAAATCTGGATGATAAGCTGCTTTTGTGAGTCTCCCCGTTCCTTCCGTTTTTTCATAGAGTAAGTGATGGCTACACCCACAATGAAAAGGAAAAATGGAAAAATCAGATCTGGAGGTGTGCAGCCGTGCCATGGGGCATGTTTCAGCGGCGGGTAAATGGTGCTCCAGGTACCGGGGTTATTAACCAATACCATTCCTGCGATGGTTATCCCCCTGAACACATCGAGCGAAACCAGCCGCTCGGTTTTAATTGGTACATTCATAGGGGCGAAATTTAGCACAAACAAGCTAAAAAACAACGGGTTTAAAGATTTTTGAGAATAAAAATTAACATCGGCAAGCGATAAGACGAAGATTATCTTATGCTCTCAGATTTCTTGAATTTTGCCTTAAATCGGGATATATTTGAATCATTGAATAACTTTATTAACTCGCATTTATTACGAACATGACACTTCAGGATAATGATCTCCTTTCCGTTCAGGAAGCCCGCTCCCTTGCCTTAACTGCCAGGGAAGCTCAGAAAGAATACAAACTCTTTACTCAGGAGCAGGTTGACCGGATTGTTAAAGCGATGGCTGATGCCGGATATGCCCAGGCGGAACGGTTGGCTAAATTAGCTGCGGAAGAAAGCGGTTTCGGTAAATGGCAGGATAAGGTTATTAAGAATCAGTTCGGGACAAAGAATGTCTATGACTCAATAAAAGAGCTTAAAACTGTGGGCGTCATAGAGTCCCTTCATAACGGAAAACTCCTTAAAATAGCCGAACCGATGGGTGTGGTTTGCGCGCTGGTTCCTTCAACCAATCCCACCTCGACAGCAATGTTTAAGATTTTAATTTCGCTTAAGTCCCGCAATTCCATTGTTATCTCACCTCACCCCAAGACCGCAAAATGCACTTTTGATGCAGCCATGGTTCTTTCTGACGCTGCTGAAAAAGCGGGTGCACCCAAGGGGCTGATACAGTGCATGAAGAATCCTACCCTGGAGGGGACAAACGAATTAATGAAGAATAAAAATATTGCCGTCATCCTTGCCACCGGTAGCAACCCAATGGTCAGAGCTGCCTATAGTTCAGGAAAGCCGGCTTATGGGGTCGGGGCGGGCAACGTACCGGCATTTATTGAGAAGACAGCTAATTATAAGAAGGCAGTCGCGGATATCCTTTACGGAACAACATTCGACAACGGCACGCTCTGCTCTTCGGAACAGGCAATTATTTGTGACCGTACCATACGAGAACAGGTAATTAAAGAATGTAAAGAGCAGGGGGGATATTTTGTGAATGCCGAAGAAAAGAAAAAGCTCTCTGGTTATATTCTTAAAGACAAAGGTCTTAATGCTGATATCGTTGGCAAACCCGCAACGTGGATTGCACAGCACGCCGGATTTAACGTTCCTGTGAATACCCGTGTTCTGATTGCTGAATGCAGTGAAGTCGGTAAACATGAACCTCTTTCAGTTGAAAAGCTTTCTCCAATTCTGGCATTTTACACCGTTGACGGCTGGCTTGAAGGATGCCACAAGTGCATTGACCTTCTGCAGTTCGGCGGTATCGGTCATACCATGGTCATTCATTCGAATGATTCAGATATCATCATGAAATTCGCGCT
>JADLAF010000066.1 GCA_020848375.1 Ignavibacteriaceae bacterium | reverse complement strand
GGCATCGGTGTTTTTTGATATTGATCCTCGCATCGTTATGCAAGGCACCGAAATTTTGAGTGGAAGCAGTGAGTCGCAACAAACTCGGATTCAACCTATTCCAGAAGGGCAGGAAGAAGCAAAAGAATTTACCGCTGTGATACTTGCAGATACAGAAGATGCATGGAAAACAATATTTTCTGAGCAATTGAATAAAGACTACAAAGAACCTACACTCGTTTTGTTCAGCAGGGCAGTTCAATCAGCATGTGGGTTTGCACAAGCTGCAATGGGACCTTTTTACTGTCCCCGTGACCAGAAAGTATATATAGACCTCAGTTTTTTTGAAGATTTGAATAAGCTAGGAGCTTCAGGCGATTTCGCCCAAGCTTATGTTATTGTTCATGAGATTGGTCATCATATACAAACCCTATTAGGGATTTCAGATAAAGTTATTGCAGAGAGCGCTCACTTGAACAAACGTCAGCAAAACGCTTTATCAGTTCAGCAAGAGTTACAGGCCGATTGTTTTGCGGGTGTTTGTGCGAATAACGAACAACGTGCGCGCAATATTCTTGAAAGGGGCGATATAGAGGAAGGTCTGAATGCTGCCTCAGCTATTGGCGATGATCGTTTACAAAAAAGAGCACAAGGTTATATTGTTCCTGAATCTTTTACCCATGGAAGTTCTGAACAGAGAGTTCGCTGGTTTAAAAAAGGTTTAGTATCTGGGAAAATAAGCGATTGTAATACCTTTAAAACTAATAAGTTATAACTCTGATGTTTGCACAAATGGAGTAAAGGAAAGCGTACTTTAGTTGCCCTCACCTCGCTTCGCCTCAACAATCATCCCCTTATTTTTGCTTAGATCGGCGCAGCTTCCCTTATGTGAAACAGCGCACCGACCTCATCGATTCTTTAATCCATTATTCGGTGCATGATCAACTGATTAGAAATATAACACCATGTATTACAATAATATTTCTCTTGAAGCACTTTTGAATGAGTATGAGAATGGAAATCTGACGAATCTTTCCAATTTATCGAAGGCCCGTTCAAAGAAAATCAAGGCTGATTTCGATCAGAATTTTTCTGAAGATTATAAGAACAATTCCCGGAAAACAGGACAATCAAAGAAATCTATGGGTAAATTTTAAGATGAAACCCGCACTTAGCGGGCTTCATCTTATTCTTACTCTATGACATTCAACGATCCGGGCAGATGGATGTTTTTAGGATGGAGCTGGCACCAAATAGTGAAAGCTCCTGCTTTGTCCGCTTTGAAAGTAATGGTCGCGGTTTCTCCCGCCTTAATTACTTCCTTTATTCCATATTCATCAATAGAAAAGCCCTCGCTGATCGGAGATTTATTTTCTACAGTAATTTTTACATCGGTTCCTTTGTGAACAGTCAACGTCTCTGGTTCATTCAGAACATTAAAAGCGCGAATATTTTTTACGGTAACATTCTCAACTTTGAGTTCAGGAATAGTAGTGTCGTAAGCATTGATCACAACTTTAAAACTTTGTTCACCAGCTTGTACATTACTTGCTAGTAAGAGTCCTAAAGCTAGACTTGCAGACAAACTCTTTATTTTCATCATTGTTTTCTCCTCTAGTGGTTTAAATAAAAATATCCCCCGATATTGGGCTACTTCAACATAATTTCTTTACTTTCTAAAATTAGGAGGAAAACGAAGCCCAACAAAAATATAGCATAAATAAAGCTGTAATGAATATCATTTGTATTGATGGGATTGCACGTAGTGATACAACTCAATGCATCAAATTTATTTACACCGTTGTGGAATAAAGCACCCCGTCGCAAGCAGTGGGGTATTCTCCCAGCTCAACGAATCGTGCGGATGTGAAGCAGTGAGAAGTCGACCCCGACCACTAAATTCACTTGCTGCCCCTCCAGTTCTAGCATATCCCATCGCTCTTCCAGAGTAACTGCTGAATTTGACAAGATTTTTACATCCCACTGATTATAAGAATCTTCTAGACCAATAGCCCACGCAGTAATAGATGAAGGGTCGCTATACTTGTTTGTGAAAATACTTGAACTTTAAATGGAGGAGGTGAATCGTCGTCTATAGCGGAAAACGACACAGTATTACAAGAACCTCCCTCCTCAGCCAGAAAAAATAATTGATTCTAGCCCCGTGTCCGTCAGTCCTGCGAGCACTGTTGAGTCTAAACCACAGTTCAGAGACATCTCGATGCTTTCATCGAACATTGACTGGACATTGGTATCTGCCTGTCCAGCCAGAATAATGGTTGTCAATGCTATGGGTTGAGCGCTCAAAGGCACACGAGCACATGATTCCCAAAGAATCATGTGAATCTGCCGTTAAATATGGATGGGCAGGTAAGAAAGCTTTATGAGGAGTTTCGTTAATGAGAATTAATCAAATGCAAGTCGATAAAATATTAATGGAGATTTTTGAGCGCGAAAGAACGTTATTACTTGGCAACCTTTCAGACGGGGAAAAAGAAATGATGGCAGTTATTCTTTATGACTTAAATATTGAGCTGAGAAAAATGGGCTATGAAGTTCAAAAACATTAGCAGGAAATCTTGAAAGCAGGCTCCGAGGCTCGCACGAAGTGCGAACGTAGGAGTTCTCGATTTTCCGTTGCGGGTCACTGCGAAGCAGGAATTTGCGAAGCTAATCACGTTAACTACGATCCCGCCCTTACTGCAAAACGGGTTTATATTTCAGGTTGCTTGCCGATAAGCTTCCTTTTAAGCTGCGGAGGTTGTTTATGGTAGCGATGGATGCGATTGAAAACGCCTTAAAAATATTCAACCATCAGCCAGTTTTAGACATTTTCACGGTTGTATTGTTGCTTTCTGTAGTGGTCTAATAATCTCGGACACGAATTAAGGATGTAGTATGAGAAATCTTTCGGAGGTGTTCATTGGAAAAGCAAAGAAGATCATTCACAACGGAATTTAAACGGGAAGCGGCGGAACT
>JADLAF010000065.1 GCA_020848375.1 Ignavibacteriaceae bacterium | reverse complement strand
GAAGAATAAAGTGCTCATCATCGGAAAAAATGTAACAGAAGAAAAAAAGCGTGAAACAGATCTGCTCAGGTTTTACTTTGTTGCACAAAACACCGTTAATCCCCTGCAGATAACCGATCTGAGCGGCAAGATGATTTATGTTAATCCGGCATTTGTTAAAACCAGCGGTTATTCTTCTGAAGAGCTCATCGGAAAAAATCCTTCTGTTTTCGGCAGTAAAAAATATCCGAGGAAGTTTTGGGATAAAATGTGGAACACCATTACCGCGGGGAAAGTCTGGGTTGGTGAAGTAGAGAACAGAAAGAAAAACGGAGATCCTTTTCATACGCAGCTTCTTGTTTCCCCGATTATCAATAACGACAAGCAGGTGATCGGGTTCTTCGGAATTCACCGGGACCTTACAGAAAAAAGAAATTTCGAAAAACAGCTCATCCATACACAAAAAATGGAAAGCATTGGAACCTTGGCAGCGGGTGTTGCCCATGAAGTCGGCAATCCACTGGCATCAATTTCCGCGCTGGTACAACTGATTCTGCGCACCAGTGACGATCCTTTCACCAAAGAAAAACTTGATCTGGTAAAAAGCCAGATTAACCGTATATCCAAGATCATCCGCGATCTTGTTGACTTTTCGCGCCCCTCTAATTATGAAATGCGCCTTACGGATCTAAACGCAAACGTGAAAGAGTCTATCGAGATTGTGCAGGTCGGTAAAAAAGCAAAAAACATCTCATTCAAATCTGATTTTGATCTGAATATCGCCCCCATTCCGCTGGTTGCTGATCAGCTTCAGCAGGTTTTTGTTAACATTCTTATCAATGCAGTTGATTCTGTCGCTGATAAAATTGCGCAGTCAGAAGACCATAGAGGGGTAATTAAAATTAAGACTTCATTTGATTCCGAACACGTATATATCACCTTTGAGGATAACGGTCAGGGCATTGATGAAGCAAATATCGTAAAAGTTTTTGAACCGTTCTTTACTACAAAAAAGGAAGGTAAAGGAACTGGCCTGGGGCTTTGGGTGAGCATCGGCATCATCCAGAGCTTCGGTGGTGAAATTAAAGTCAATAGTATTCCTGGGGAGTGGACCCGATTTACCGTCCAGCTCCCAATATATACAAATTATTAAGGACAGAGGTTATGCCTGAAAAAATATTAGTTGTTGATGATGAAGATATCATAAGAGATACGATTTCCGTTGTACTCAAAAAAGAAGGTTATATAGTTGATGAAGCGGAAAACGGTCTGGTCGCGTTTAACAAGGTACAGGAAAATTTTTACGATCTGGTTATCACGGATATCGAAATGCCTGAGATGAAGGGCATCGAGCTGCTTGAACGCTCCTCAAAAGCGCAGTCAAATGCATCGTTCATAATTATAACAGCTTATGGCTCGCTTGATACGGCAATCCGCGCGCTGCGGTCCGGCGCGAATGATTATATACTTAAACCGGTTGAGTTCGATGAGCTCCTTATTAAAATTAACCGGCTCTTTGAAACACGGCGTCTGATACTTGAAAACCAGATGCTGCGTAGAGAAGTGCAGCGCGACTTTGATTACTCAAATTTCATCGGAAAAAGCCCGGCCATGAAACGCATTTTTGACATAATCTCAGCCGTCGGTCCGACTGAGTCAACTGTGCTCATAACAGGAAACAGCGGAACCGGTAAGGAGCTGACAGCGCGTGCGATTCACCAGGCAAGCAAGAGAAAAAGCAGACCATTCCTGGCCGTAAACTGCGGAGCTATTTCAGAAAATCTGATTGAAAGTGAACTCTTCGGACACAAAAAGGGCGCTTTCACCGGAGCAAGCAACGATAAGGAAGGTTACCTTAAAGCAGCGGACGGTGGTACGCTGTTTCTGGACGAAATTAGCGAAATGCCTCAGCAGCTTCAGGTAAAACTCCTGCGTGTTATTCAGGAGCGCGAATGTACTCCCGTTGGCTCAACTGTTTCACTTCCGATCAATGTCCGTTTTATTGCATCAACAAACAGAAACCTCCGCGAAGAAATTACCAAGGGTTCTTTCCGCGAGGATTTATACTATCGGCTTAACGTGGTTGAGTTAAAAATGCCGTCACTGCGTGAACGGAAAACTGATATTCCTCTGCTTATAGATCACTTTCTTGATAAGTTCCGAAAAGAAATGGGAAGAAGCATTAAAGGGGTTGACCACAAAGCCATGAAAGCTCTTATCGCCTATGACTGGCGCGGTGAAGTAAGAGAACTTGCTAACGTTATGGAGCGCGCAGTGATCTTCGCTGATACTGAATATATAGGGGTAGAAGAGCTCCCTGATTATTTTAAATCAGACAAAGACGCAGCCAATCAGGAGAAGATTGGTGTTCTTGACGAGTATATACGCAAAGTTGAGCGTGACTATATTGTTAAAACACTTGAAACCTACAATTATGACAAAGAGCAGGTTGCCATGGCACTTGATCTGGGGCTTTCAACTCTGTATCGAAAAATAAAAGAACTCGGTATCGAGGTCTGAGAAACCAGGAAATAATTCACATATCTGCCGCGGGCGATCATGTTCCCGCGGCGAGCATTTCTCCGCCATAATTCTTAGTTTATACGCATCTCTCACAAGCGGTCTATTCCATGATCAGACTGGCAATTACCGTATAATTTTCTT
>JADLAF010000064.1 GCA_020848375.1 Ignavibacteriaceae bacterium | reverse complement strand
GTATGAGGTATGAATTGTGGATTGTAACACATATCAAAGCCGGGAGCACTGAAAGCTATTTACGGGGTCGGGTGTAGCTTTAGAGACACGGCTATTTGGCTTTTTTTGAGTGAATTGGCAGAGTAGTTTAACTACCACCCACCCCACCGTTATGCAAATTCTCCGGATTTGGGTTGTGAAAAATACTGGCTCGGCTTGCAAAATGGGTATTCTCCAGATTCGGAGGAGGAATATTTGAATTGCCCCTTGGGTGTTATGTTCGCAAACCACGCTCCTTATTTGTATTTAGTCTTAATATTGTTTATTTTTGGTGAGATTTTTTTTCTGCTTACTTAACCGTTATGAGAAATACTACTTCTAATACCCCGGTCTGGTACATCTCGGTTTCTGTGACCCGCTCTGCGCTTGGCTCAGACGATACACTCAGGCGAGAAGCAAACTTCAGTGTTCAGAATTTCTCCCGGCGGCGAAAGCGGTTTTTCAGCCATGCGACACATCACTTTACTTCATCATACACCAATGATTCATACCATTATTTCTTCTAATCGCATTCAGATAAGCAACCAGACTTTTTATGTTTCGCTGCTTCTCTTTCTGTTCTTTTACTCACCTGTCTGGGCACAAAAAGAGGAAGAAAACAGCGGGGAGGTAATTCACCATGAAGTTTCTTATCTGCATGATTTTGTAAGCAACCTGCGAGGGGGGCTGCAAAAAGGGAACGAACACCTGAGTATGATTAATCTGCGGCTGATGGTCAATCCGGACTACTCCCCGCTGTGGAGAGGGGGCACCTTATATATCAACGCGGCCATGACGATGGGGGGAACTCCGGCGCGAAGTCTGACGGGTGACTTTCACGGCCTTTCTAACATTGAAGCCGGAGAACTGATATATATACAGGAACTTTGGTATCAGCACCGGTTTATGAATACTGTTGTAACCGCCGGACTTCAGGATTTAAACCGCGAATTCCTTGTAACCGAAGGAAGCAGTCTTCTGCTTAACAGCACTTTCGGTATTCCCTCTCCGCTTGCGGGGCTAGCAACCATGCCTATCTTTCCACATACTACCGTTGGTGTAACCCTGCAGCAAAGAATAAACGAGGAACTTCACGTGCAGACGGCTCTGTTTGACGGCAGACCGGATGATTATGAGAATAAGAGTTATAACCTCAATTGGGGGCTGTCAGCAAAGGATGGTTTTGCATCAGTGAGTGAATTGCACTATGTATCAGATCATTTCACTAATCAGGAAACCTCACTCAAAGCGGGCTTCCTGTATCACACATCTTCTGATCAGGAAACAGGCGCAGATGAAAAACTAAGAACCGCATCGGTATATATACTTGTCGATCAGCAAATATATGGCAATGAAGAGGGATCCTCAATGGGGATCTTTTTACAGGGGGTGGCTGATGCAGGGCTCTCAAGCGAACACTTCACCTATTTTGGTGCCGGATTTTCACTAACGGGTCTGATGAGCGCTCGCCCCGAGGATGTTGTATCTTTTGGTTATGCTGCCTCTTTTGTGGGACACGGCGGACGCATTCGGGAAAGCATGGTTGAACTGACCGCAAGGTTTTTTCTTAAGGAACAATTTTTTGTCCAGCCGGATATACAATATATCATCAATCCCTGTGGTAGCGGCGGTAAACTTAACAACGCTCTGGTATTTTTGCTCCGTACGGGAGTTTCTATTAATTAGGTTAGCTATAGCACCCCGACATAAGGAGCAAAAGCCCGGAACATGAAACGAGGAATAGGCGATGTTTTTGCAAAGTGCTAAGCTGGCACCTGAAAGAATCAGTGTACAAAGAAGCAAAAACGGCACTGTGAGCAGCTTTATGCTACCGGCAATAATTTTAAGCTGCATTTGGTCTGCTACTGCTGTTTATTCCATAGCTCTCAAAAACGGGCGTTTCGTGTACTAACCGCGAGTTTTTCTTTTTTAGCTTTTGTTTTAAGAGCTCTGCCGTGTAAATTGGCTGATTATTTTGAATTTAATTCAGAGACGGATACAAGACTATGAGGATTGCGTTTGCATCCGCGGAGGTATTCCCTTACGCAAAAACCGGGGGGCTTGGGGATGTTTTAGGGGCACTGCCCAAAGTTCTTAAACGACAGGGTGTTGATGTGAAGGTTTTCCTACCCAAATACGCCACAATTGATCACTCCAAATACGAGCTCGACTACTGCTATCCAATCGGTCAAATGCCAATCCGGGTTGCCGGTCAGGTTCACAACGTGAACGTCTTCCATTCTACTCTGCCGGACTCAGACGTGGATGTCTATTTTTTGGACTGTCCCCACTTTTATAACCGTTCCTCTATCTACACCAACGACCGGGACGAAGACGAGCGTTTTATTATGCTCTGTAAGGGGGTGCTCGAGTCTTTGCAGCGCCTTCAGTGGAAGCCCGATATCATCCATTGCAACGACTGGCAGACTGGACTAATTCCGCTTTACCTTAAAGACAACTATAGTTGGGACCGTTTTTTTGACAACGTTGCCTCGGTGATGACCATCCATAACATCGCTTACCAAGGGCGCTTTTCAAAAAACACGGTTGAGAAGGCAGAGATACGACCTGAGCTTTTTTATCAGAACAGCGCGCTTGAAGTGTGGGGTAATATCAGTTTCCTCAAAGCGGGGCTGATGTATGCAGATGCAATTAACACGGTGAGCTATACCTATGCTCATGAGATAACCACCTCTGAGTTTGGTGCGGGGCTGGAAGGAGTTTTGCGTCACCGGATCAATGACTTCTGGGGTATTCTTAACGGAGTTGACTATCATGTTTGGAATCCGGCTACTGACAAGCATCTGCCGTTTCATTTTTCACTTTCAGACATGAGCGGAAAGGAGGCGAACAAAAAATTTCTGCTTGAATCAGTTCACCTCCCTTATCGTGAAAATGTTCCGCTTATCGGAATAGTAAGCCGGATGGTTTCGCAGAAAGGTTTTGATCTGTTAGCGCGCGGTATTAACGAACTGATGCAGCTTGATGTGCAGTGGGTGATTCTCGGTACCGGCGAAGATGAGTTTGAAGATTTGTTCAGATCACTTTCGTATGTATATCCTCAGAAAGTGTTTAGTTATATCGGATTTAACACAGAGCTTTCCCATCTGATTGAAGCCGCGGCTGATATCTTTTTGATGCCGTCATATTACGAGCCATGTGGTCTGAACCAGATATACAGCTTAAAATACGGAACCGTTCCCGTTGTAAGAAAAACCGGCGGTCTGGCCGATACAGTTAAAGACTGGCATGAGCTTTATTACAGCGGCAACTATGACGGCACCGGATTTACCTTTAATGATTATACACCGTATGCACTTGTTTCCACAGTGCGCCGCGCGGTTGAAGCGTATTATGATAAAGATTTATGGAATAAAATAGTCCTTAACGGAATGCTGAAAGATTTTTCGTGGGAGAACTCAGCAAGGACGTATAAAGAGCTTTATAATCACGCGTTGAAAAATAAGCGTGGGTGAATTGCAAATTTGATATTGCCGATTCGTGTTAACCCCGCTGTTGTTATTGTTTTTTGCTCTAAAAAATTAAAACGCGGAGTAAGGCAAAGTTTACGCGGAGTAACGCAGAGTTTTAAATAGTATATATAAAAGGAAAACAACATGAGTGCAGGAAGAGGTTCGACCGGTAATGTTTTAGCTGCTTTGGCCAGTTTTTTTATTCCCGGCCTGGGGCAGTTACTTCAGGGGCGGCTCATAAGAGCTGCAATTCAGTTTGTCCTAGCCTCGGTGCTGTGGATAGTGCTGATGGGCTGGATAGTGCATCTCTGGTCAGTGTATGATGCGGCAACGTTTAAGGGGTAGACCCCTGAGGACATTATACTTGCTTTACCCGCAGTCGTTGTTGTCTTTTATGTCCTTTGCTCAAAAAATATTAAACGCAGAGTAAAGCAAAGTTTACGCCGAGTAACGCAGAGTTTTAAATTATTATTCAAGCAAATTTCTCAAAGCTGCATCTATTTCCGGGAATTTAAATTTAAAACCTTCTTTAATAATTGCCTTAGGAATTACTTTCTGGCTGGCGAGTGTTACGGCGGCACCCTCACCGAGGATTAAACGTAATACAAATTTAGGGACGGGAAAAAGAGACGGTCTTTTCAGTACTTTTCCGAGTGCCGCTGCAAACTCACTCATCCGCAGGGGCTGAGGTGCTGCTCCGTTAAAAGCGCCTCGCATACTTGTTTTATCGATTGCGTATATATACATGGCGGCTATGTCATCAGCATGAATCCACGGGAACCACTGGCACCCGGAGCCGAGGGGTCCGCCCACAAAAAGCTTAAAGGGGAGTAAAAGTTTTTTAAGGGCTCCGTCTTTGGGCGAAAGCACCACGCCCGTTCTGATTTGTACTGAGCGGACACCGGCCGCTTCTGACTTTTCCGCTGCTTTTTCCCACTGAAGGCAAACATCCGCCAGAAACGTATCAGCCGGTTTAGTGTCTTCCGTTAGTTCTTTTTCACTGGCATCACCGTAGTACCCAACAGCCGAGGAGCAGACAAACACTTCCGGTTTGTTTTTCAGTTTCTTCATTGCCTCAACCAGGGCGCGGGTTGAACCGATGCGGCTGTCGAAGATTTCCTTTTTATATGCTGCGTTCCATTTTTGACCCGCAACATTAGCACCTGCCAGATGTATGACAGCATCCGTCCCTTCAAGTTCGGCAGAATAGTCAAAATTGTTACCACGCCATTTGAGGTATCCAGCCGCTCCGGGGATTTTCCTTTTTGCATCATCCGGATTTCGGGAAAAAAGATACACCTGATCTCCCCTTTCACTAAACATTTTAAAGAGAATGCCCCCTATGAGACCCGTTCCACCGGTTATAACTATCTTTTTCATTTTCCTTTATCCGTTTTCATCACAATATTTTAATTTGCAACCTTAACTTAAATCTATCTCCGGTAATTTGGAAAAAACTTCACGTCTTGCTTTTATAGACCTTCACCGCGGACTTGTTCTTCTGCTGATGAT
>JADLAF010000063.1 GCA_020848375.1 Ignavibacteriaceae bacterium | reverse complement strand
TGCCGTCTGAGAAAACTATTCCTTTATAGGGCTCAATGGAAAATCCCTGAGTAAACTGTCCTTCTGTATGCCCCACATTAGGGGTAATGGTACATTTACCGCCATGCGCTATAGTGTCAGCATCGGCCTCTTTCTGCAAATAGACAATAGCGGTTGAATACTGAGCGCAGGTATCAACTATCATCTGTGCGAAAGATGTTGCTGGTTCGGCTAATACAAAAAAGCTTGTTACATTTTTCTCTTCAATGCTCTCTATTATGCTAAGATAGGACTGCTGCAGAAGACCAAGATTTTCAAATCCTACGAAAGGAGTGAGTTCATCAAATATCAAACGGTCAGGATGATACTGATTAACAACTGTGACGATATCATTAAGATACTCAACCAGAAAATCATCCGGATTCGGAGCATTATATACCTCTGCCGGTGGTGATACTCTCACTACGATAATAAGATTCTGATTCATCAGAGTTTGTAAATCCAGGTCAATAGAAGCCGCATGAATCATAAGGTCTTTAGGTCTCATGTTTGTAAAATAAAGACACACCTCCTTATTCTTTGCGCCTTCCATGGCATACTGAAGCCCCATTAGCGTTCTGCCGGACTTACGGGGGCCTATAAGTAAATAAGTACCGCCTCTATAGAAGCCCCCCCAGTTCTCATCAACTATACTTAAGCCGGTCTTTAATAAATTCATTCGTTTTTTAGTCATAATAACTCATTCAAACAAAAACCATACCAATAACTGTTTCGATTAACGCTCATTTTACAGGGCTAAATAATATACATTGTATCAATTTGAGATATAAAACTTTTTACTGTTTCTTAATGATACACATTTAATAAAAGGTTAACATCAATGTCATTGCAAAAACCGCGGTTGCATTCGTAATAATTGCGGGTTCATTAGTTACATAATCATCACGATCATCATAATAAACCACATCTGCGGAATTAAATTCCTGCCCAGCGAGGTTTTTCCGGGTTATGTTATAGTTTTTCAACATTTCTGATGTAGCCGGTCCTGCGGCTATTCCGCCAGGCAAATTATTGTTATTAAAATATCCAACCTGAGAATGGAGAAACCGGACAGATGAATTACCCACCCCTGAAACAAAGGACTTTCCCCAAGGATTTTTCCCGAATATATAATCAAACTGGCGGATTGCAAGGGTGTCGAATATATCTCCAGCGCCAAGTAAACGGTACATCATTGACTTGGCGGCAATTCCAAAAAGAGTAGTGGTTGTGCCCCAGGTATATATGCCCGCGTCACCGTAAACAGTTTTATCCTTTGTCTGATTAAATCCGCTGAGATTTATTTCCAATGCTGAGTATCCCGTTTTTGCAATCTGCGCAGAACGGAAACTTGCAAGACCATTAAGATCCCCCCAGCTCCACCAGTAATCTGGCTGCAATGCTGATGATAGCCGGCGTAAATCATCGAGATACTTTTGGCGGCCCGTCAGGTTATATAACTCCACCGCTCCAAGGAGCAGTTTTGCCTGATAACTTTTGTCCTGATACATGCCTGTGAACGCGATATCAAGATCAGGCACAGCAGCCGCGGCAGAATAAAATTTTTCAGCAGCCGTCTTTAATTTCTCAGCATATTCTTTTTCATCCAGTCTGGTACTCCAGATTTTTGCACCCAGTGCCATAACTGCCGCGTATATTCCATAGATATTTTTACCCTCTCCTAAGAAAGCCGGACGGTCATATTTTAAAGTATCATTTTCAGGCAGTCTCCACCCTACATCATGGTCTCTCATATCCTGGACCTGAGTTATCAGGCGGGTCTCTGTATAGTTGCATCGCAGAAGCCAGTCTAATCCCACCCGTATTTCTTCGAGTATATCAGGTGCTCCGTTCTCATTGACATCCTGCTCGTGTAGTGCAGGATTTACCACATAACTCAGGGCAAGCAGATATGCAGAAACAGCAGTTGTATTGGTAAATTTTATATAATCCCCTGCATCATGCCAGCCCCCGGTTACATCTACTTCGCCGAAATCTTCATCACCTATTACCTTGTGAGAATCAAACAAATGGCATACGCCGTGTAAGTGCGGATTGGTTGCTCCGCATCTTTGCACGCGGAAGAAACCCAGAACCTGCGGTAAAAGTTTTATATATTTTTCATTACCGATAGTAAAATTGTCAGAACGGATTTTATCTATCTGAAAATAATACTCCCCCTTCTGCTTAACATCAGAAAAAACTACCGCGTAGTGATACTTATACTTACCCCATACTCCACGATTATTCTTAAGGATATATTCTCTGACTGGTTTTGCAGACCCCGCGGTCATCAATCTGACCGTGGTACCCGCTATTTCTGACGCCGAAAAAATAATGGCTTCTTTTATGCCGTCAGGAAAGTATCCGGCATGGTTAACCCTGAAATACAAAGCTGAGGTCGCACTGCCTGAACAACCCGCGCTAAGCATAATAACAGTTAAAAGTATTATCCGGTATCTTATAAATTTGTTCAATTGAATAATTCTTCAACCGCGATAATTTTCACTGATCCGCCGTTAAAAGGTAATGCATAATCAGCGATAACCTTGTCCTCGTCAAGTATTTCCTGTGATTTCGGAGAAGAATACTCAATGGGTGAGGTTTTGTTATTAATAAGATCTTCTTTCAGTTTTTCAGCATTCTCGGTTATAAAAACAATTTTCATTGATTTATACTGTAAGTGCTTCCTGATTGCAGCATTTACCTCTTCAAGTGTAATTTCAGACATCATTTCACGGAATTTTTGAAGATGTGAGCCGTTAATGCCGTAGAACTTATCGTCTAATGCAAATGCCAACTGTTTATCCTCTGATGGTGCAAAATGAAGCACATAGTTACGCAGGAATTTTTTTGTAGTCTCATAATCTTCCTTGCTCATACCATTATCAATGAGCAACTGCAACTCACGCATTGCAGCCCGGAATGAAAAATGCCGTGTTTCGTTAGGTACAGGTCTTATCCAAATTTCAAATATCTGATTTCTTCTTGAGACATTCGCCGGAGGCATCTGATATCTTCCGCCATTCGGAAAGTTTTCTATATAAGAATAATCTCCGTAATTCAGTCCCCTTTTCTCACGGATTACCTGATACAAATGAGAACTTGAATTTCTGTGCTCGCCAAGCCATGAGTTAGCAATAGCCAGAGCATACCACTCCCTGCTGCCACGAACAACATTTATGGGGAATCCGAAGGAAATCGCTGTTGCGGCTGCCTTCTTGCTAACAATGACTGTTTCAAACCCGTTTATTGGTGAGGGCTTAATCGGCAGGTAGTTATTAACACTGCCAGCAGCAAGTTTACCAAGGTCAGATTGTAGTGTAGTTATAAGCTTTTCATCTGCCGCCCCTGAAATTCCAAGCACATAATTTGACCTGTTAAAATATTTTAAGTAATACTCCTGAACATCTTTTAGAGTGATTCCTTCTATTGAAGATACCGACCCTGCGCCAATATTTTCATAGGGTGTATTCTTAAAAATTTCATTATAAAGTACTGCCTTCCCCAGTTCTTCATCACTTGAATACCGAAGGGTAGTTTTAATATAGTTAAGCGCATTTTGTTTAATACGCTGTAAATCTTCCTCCCGAAATCCAGGATTTAAGAGATGATCAATAAATACTGGGTAAAAAGCATCAAGATTGTCTTTGTGTATTCTTGCATTCACAATGGTCATCTCCATTGAAGAACTCACTGAGAAATCAGCGGCAAGCGGGAAAAAATAATCAAGAACTTTTTCGTAAGTAAGAGTTTTTGTTCCCCCCTCTGAAAGAAGTTGAGAAGTAACAAATGATAAACCTTTCTTGACAGCCGGATCATCCTGCCATCCCGTTTTAAACCAGATTTTTATTGATATTATCGGGTTATCACTCTTTTTGATAACGACATTGCTGTTATCCGAACCAAACATAAGAATTCCGCTGAAAATAAATAAAAGTGCACAATAAATTGTTTTCATGTTATTTACTTCCTTTCAGGATAATCAGATTACTCTTCTCTTTCTTGAAATAGTGTTTGACAGCATTCTGAATATCTGTTGATGTAATCTTCTCGAGCTCTGAATACATCTCATCAATTACTTCAATCCCTCCTGTAGCTGTTATAAATTGCGGTAATGAAGAAGCAACTGAGTTAGGGTTATCCAGTCCCATAATGAAAGAATATTTACCCCTCTTCTTAAGATTACTCAGCCGTGTTTCATCAACAGGAGTGTTCTTAAACTGCTCAATCGTTTTTTCTATCTCACCAAGAACGTAATCAATGTCCTTTTCATCTTTAATCATTGTGTAAATATCAAACATACCAGGGTCTCTGTTCTCAGACGGAGATGCTCCGATGAACTGAACTTTCTGCTCATTCAACACAAGTTTCTTATAAAGCTCACTTGTTGATCCGAAAGCAAGCTCGGCAATGTGAATGGTTGCAAGCAAGTTCTTATTATGGGACGAAAAAGCGTCACTTTTATAACTTAGCAATAAAAGTGGAAGGGACTTCCCTTCGTATTGAACTTCTTTCTTTCTGAAAGACTTCTGTTCGGGTTCAGCGTCAATCTGAGGAGCAACATAACCCGGCTTCCATCCTCCATAATATGTATTAAGCAGCGACTTTGCTTTATCCGAACTAAAATCACCTGCCACAACTAAAACCACATTAGACGGACGGTAATATCTGTTGTAAAATGACAGACTATATTCATACTGATTTGGCATATCCTTGATATCTCTTTCAAAGCCCATGGTTGTGTGTTTATAGGTATGTTTATCATACGCCATATCTGCCATCTCCTCAAAAACAACAGACCAGGGATTTGTTCTGTTCTTTCGGTATTCGCCGTACACAGCTCCCGCTTCGGTCTGAAACTGTTCGAGCGTATATCTCAGAAACTGAAACCGATCGGATTCAATGCTCATTACGGTTTCAAGATCTTCTGAAGCAAATTTCATGTGATATACGGTCAGGTCTGAGCTGGTGTAAGCATTTGCATCCGCACCGATACTGGTAACAATACTGTCGTACATATCAGCGGGATATTTTTCTGTACCCCTGAACATCATGTGTTCAAAAAAGTGCGCAAAACCTGATTTGCCGGGTTCCCATTCATCTCTACTGCCAGTTCTCACTACTGAATAGTACGCAATAATTCCGCTTCCTTTCATGGGGATAAGAATTGCCTTAAGACCATTATCAAGTGTGAAATTTTCATATTTGTACGGAAAAATTTTCCCGTTGTCGCCGGCTGAAACCATGATTGAAGATACTATTAAAAAAAACAAAACTTTAATCATTAAAACTCCTATATCTTTTTGATACCGATTCCCGGTCCGTCACTTAAAATGACTTTACCATCAATAACCTCTGTCCCCCTATATATGTCATTACTGATCAATAACGCCCCGTCAAGATCAGCCCAGTCAACCATGGGCGAAAGCTGAGCAGCAGCAGAGATGGCACATGATGTTTCTGTCATACATCCGAGCATAACTTTCATGTCCAGCGCTCTTGCAAGAGTCAGCATTTTGTGTGCCTCACGAAGTCCTGTGCTTTTCATCAGCTTAATGTTTATGCCCGAATAAACTTTATGAGCTTTCATTACATCAGGAAGTCTTTGAACGGCTTCATCTCCGATTGTTGGTAAAGGACTTCTTTCAGTAAGCCATGCATTTCCATCCAGATCTTCTTTTGGCATCGGCTGTTCAATAAAGACCACTCCCTTTTCCTTACAGTAATGAATCATTTCAAGAGCAAAGTTTTTATCCTTCCATCCCTGGTTTACATCCACACAGAGTGGTTGATCTGTAACGGAACGTATCGTCTCTATCATTTCTTTATCCGTATCCCTGCCCAGCTTGATCTTCAAAATTTTAAATTCACCTGCTTCTTTTGTTTTCTGCCTGACTACATCCGGCTTATCAATTCCAATAGTGAAAGATGTGTAAGGAGCTTTCGTTTTGTCAAAACCCCAGATTTTGAAAAGAGGTGCATTCAGCAGTTTCCCAATCAAATCATGCAACGCTATATCTACTGATGCTTTTGCGGCAGGGTTTCCTGGTGCCACACCATCTATATAAGCCAGAATAGTTTCCAGATCAAAGGGATCGTTGAACTGACCTAAATCAACTTTCGACAAAAAAGCCGCAGCCGATTCCTGAGATTCTCCCAAATACGGCGGCATGGAAGCTTCACCATACCCGGTAAATCCCTCATAATCAATCTCAGTCAGCATGACCGGAGTTGTTGTTCTGGAACTTGTGGCAATGGTAAAAACATGTTTTAGTTCTAATGTATAGGGTCTGAATCGGAGTTTCATTTTATTTCCGGAAAAAATTGTTGATTGTGTTGCGGAAGCAATTAGTTGAAAAGGGTTAAGCATCATTGCACCTGCACTGAGTGATGCTATCTTTAAAAAATCTCTTCGCGATGAACTCATTGAGGCAAATTCTCCTTAAGAAAGTAGGCAGGACTGTTTTTAATTAAGATCAGCCCGTTTACTTCAGGATTACTGAAAAATCTTTTAGCTCTTATAAATGTGTTAAACCTGAACGGGCTGAAGTTTTGTTTGTTTTTGTTCAGACTGTTTATCTTCACTTTGCCGCTGGAGTGTATAAAATCATCATCACCAATATATATACCAACGTGGGTAACTCTCTCTCTTGTAGAATCGGTTGCCTTAAACCCGAAGAAAAGAAGATCCCCCGGCTCAAGTTTTGAAAATCCGTCTTTAGTGTCAACAAGCTCACCTGAGTAAACCTGCTGGGAAGCATCGCGCGGAGTAATAAGACCATTCATAAAATAAACTGACTTTGTAAATCCGCTGCAGTCAACGCCTTTGGTTGAAGTGCCGCCCCACAAATAAGGATAACCCATAAATTCCGATGCGGAATTAAGAATATTTTCCGCATTCAATTCTGCGCCATTTACCCATTCTTCAAACAAATCTGAATTACTCATCGCCAGATAGCCCTCCCGTCCGTCTGGAGTTTCGAGCAGAAAATAGTTCCCCTTGACGCCTTTCTTTTTAAGTATATTACCAGCCGTTAAATCAGATACGACCGGACTTTTCTCATCCGCATCGGCTCTTAATAAGGCATAAGGAACAGTTACAATTACCCTCTGTGATGCAAGCCAGTCATTCACTTTCTTCTGATTCATTAACTGAATACCGTCATCATCAACCCAGCCGAGATAATTATCTGGCGTCTGAACCAGGTACCACTCCCCTCTCTTTTTCCAAACCTTCACTACCGTTCCCATGAGCGACTGAGTTGCCATTTCTGCCGAGTGTTTTGGGTCAGTCCTGTGATTTGCTACTGAAATGCAGACAACGGCAGTGGTATTTTCTCCGAGATTCTTTTCAGGGAGTATATCAACCGAAAATTCAGCTTCAATATTCTGTTCTTTCAGCTTTGCTTTAAGTTCTTCCAGAGCCAGCGGCAGGTTTGTTTCACCAGAGATAACCGGATTTGTCTTACTGAAATCAGTGTTGAGAGTAAATATAGTCGTCCTTTTATCCGGGGCATGAGTTTTTCTGACATCAGCGATGATATTAAGGACTGTAGTTGAATCAGCGTACATGATACTGCATAAAAATATAAGTAAAATTGTTTTCATAGTTTAAAACTGGAAATAAATAAATGGCTGAAGATCTGCAAAACGTGCCTGAGCTGAGATCCAGATCGCAAGAGCAAGGATAACTGCCTGACCGGCGATTGTGATCCTTTCCATAAAAGACTGTGCAAGCAGTTCAAGACGTGAAGGGAGAAAGTGGATTAAATAACCAATTGACATCAGAATAAAGACCGGGAAGAAAGCATCAACAAACTGAGGGAATACTTCCGGCTGGAAAAAGGTAATAATTTGTTTCAGTACCGTTTCGGCTTTCTCAAATGATGCAGCCCTGAAAAATATCCATGCAAAGGCAATTAAATGAAAGGTAATGAACACTTTTAAAAAACTATGAAACCATGTGCCTTTAATCTTTAAAAAAGCTGCCGCCTTGTCTCTTATATCTTTGGTAAAGAGAGAAAAAATCATAAAGAGTGCATGGAGAAGACCCCAGATAATGAAGTTATAACTCGCTCCGTGCCAGAGTCCGCACAATGTAAAAGTGACAAAAATTGCTGCGGCATTGCCCCATATCCTGAATGACCGCAATCCAATCTGGACAGGTTTAAAAAGATAATTTTGCAGCCATGCTGAAAGCGACAAATGCCATCTCCGCCAGAAATCAGTTACGCTTACAGCTTTGAAAGGATAGTTAAAGTTATCCATCATCTTAAAGCCCATGAGCATCCCTATCCCGATTGCCATGTCAGTATAGCCGGAGAAATCGCAGTATATCTGAAGTGTATATCCATATACTGCTAACAGATTCTCAACTCCGGTAAAACGGGAAGGTTCATCAAAGACGCGTTCTACAAAATTGATGCTGATATAATCAGCTATCAGATTTTTCTTCAGAAGTCCAAGCGAAATAAGGAAAACCGCTTTTGCAATCGTAGAATTGGTAAAGGGCAGCGGATTTTTTATCTGAGGGAGAAAATCTCCGGCTCTGTCAATCGGACCCGAAAGAATAGCAGGAAAGAACGAGAGATAAAGAAAGAAATCAAAAAAACTCTCTTCCGGTTCGTGCATTTCCAGATAGATATCAAAAATGTAACTCAGTGCCTTAAAAATATAGAATGATATCCCCAGCGGCTGAATGATATCCCAGGCATCTATCGAACCATTAAGGGCGGAATTATATATCTCGATAAAGAAATTTGTGTACTTAAAATATATCAGTACACCAAGGTTCAGCACAATTCCGAGTAGCAGAAAAAACCGTTTTATCCCCTGACTTTCGTTACGATATATTCCCTTCCCTATCAGATAATTCGCAATGCCAGCGCCCAACAGGAGCAGGATAAAATCACCCGAGGCCTTATAGTAAAAAAAGACAGAAAATGCAATCAGAAGAAATGACTGTATTTTTCTCTCCTTTATTACAGAAAGAATGAGTAGCAGACCCAGAAAGAGGAAAAGGAAAAATGAGGATGCAAAAAGAAGCGGATCGTACTGATCAAATTTGAAAAGCGATGCGACTTTATTGATATCAATAAACACGAATTACCTGCAGTTGTTCAGTTTATTTTTTCGCAAGTTTTGAGGTAAGCAGGTTCTGCAAATCTCCGATATTCTTGCATTTAAGTATTTCAATGCTTTTAAATCTGACACTAAAATCCTTTTCAATAGCAGATATTACATTGATGTGGTTAATTGAATCCCATCCCGGAATCTGATTCGCGAGCGTTTCATCCTTGATTTCATAATCGTCAAGACGGAGTTCTTTTAAAATGGATGCTTTAAATTCTGGAGTAATCATTGTCAGGCCATTAAATATTCATTTGATTCTAGAATACGTTCTTTATTGTGTTTTCTGCTTGGTTTACCGGCCGAGCTTTTAATTAGCCAGCGCGGCGGAACTATATATATCCGCGAAATGCTCTGGTCATTTGCCAGAGCGTTTTCAAGAATTTTAACCCTCAGATCAGCTTTTTCTTTTGGAGTGGTGGCTTCAGACTCAACAATCACGCAAAGTACCTCTGTCCCTACTTCTGTATCATCAGCTCCGAATGCAATGACCCTGCCAGGCAATAATCCCTGTACCTTATTAAGCGTATCTTCAACATCCTCCGGATAGATATTCTTGCCCGCGACTATGATGATATCTTTCTTCCTGCCGATGACATAACACTCGCCATCCTTCATGAAACCAAAATCTCCCGAATAGTACCATCCGTCCTTCAAAACTTCAGCAGTCTTTTCCGGATAATTACGGTAACCATCAAACATTGAAACCGACTGAATCGCTATTTCACCAATCAAGTTTTCCCCGAGAGGTTTTTTCTCCTCATCAACAATTTCAACCCGGCAGCCCTCAATTACTTTTCCTGATGACACACATACTCTTGCGCTCTCAGGTGAATCGGTATATAAAAGTACTCCTTTACCAAGTTTTTCTCTGTCGGTAAATACAACAGCAGGAACCTTACCGGGTTCTGACTGTGTGACTGCATAGGTTGTTTCAGCCATGGCATAACAGGTTGCGAGTGCTTCTTCCCTGAAACCGTATGCCTTAAAATGATTGCTAAACCGCTCGTGACTCTGATAACGAACCGGCTCACTGCAATTTATTACCATTCTGAGCGAATCAAGGCGGAGTCCTTCAAATTCTTCTTCATGAATTTTGTCCGCCATTAAGTTGTATGCAAAATTAGGCAGCCAGACCAACGTTGCTTTTTCCTGACTCAGTGCTTCAAATAACAGAACAGGCGCAAGTACCCACTCAAAGGGGTCAATTTGAATAGAAGTGATTCCGAATGCCAGCGGCATGTGAAACGCTGCAATCAGCCCCATATCATGATACAGTGGCAGCCATGAGACAACTTTGTCTTCCTCGGTAACCTGAATTGATTTTCCATAATAATCAGCGTGTCTTACAATTGCACCATGAGAAAGAAGCACTGGTTTCTGCAATCCCGTAGTTCCCGAAGAGTGCTGAAGTAACATGGGCTCGTCAGGGGTCACCGCTCCTCGCTTCTCTCTTACAAGTTTTACTTCCTCGTCAGAAAACTGCTCCTGCAACGGGAATTCAAGCGGAAAGTGAACTCCCTTAACTGTACCCTCTGAAATGAGCGGGGTTAGTATCGGGTGAATTTCCCTTTCAGTCATAATCCAGTCAAGACCTGACCGGTGTGACATTCCGATAATACCCTGTCTGAATTTATCAGGATGCAGTCTTGGGTTCGGATATGCTAATACCGCTGGTATGGCACCTAATCCAACGATTCCCATATATAATGGGAAAAATTCTTTATTGTGTCTTATGATAATAGCAACCACTTCCCCCTTTTTAATTCCCGCCTTTTTTAAGTGGAGGGTATATCGCTCCGCCTGACTTACTATGGAAGAAAATGACCATCTAAACGGCTCTTCCCCGGCCTTCCAAACAACTATAGCGTCTTTATCCGGAGTAGTTCTGCTGTGTTTACTCCAGAGGTCCCAAATATTCCGGGCTTCCATACTATTACTCACAATATCGTGTTATTTATTTAATTCATTTAAGGCATCGGAAAGCAGAGTGGCTACTTCTCTTGCACCTTCAGTATTTAAATGTGTATAATCCTTTGATGCCTTGTTTTCTGCTACCCATTTAGCCATTGCACCTTCTCCCCCCATAGCTTCATAAAGACTCCAGAATGCAACATTTGACTCTTCAGCGATTTTCTTTTGAGCCGCAAGCACTTTTAATACTGCCGGATCTGTTATAAATTTTGACCCTTTTTTTATTGCTTTATCCTGAACTCCGATCACAAGAATGCCGGCCTCAGGGAATGCTGATTTCAAGGTTGCAATATTCTTGTTCATTGCAGTTATATACCAAGATAAGTCTTTCGTATCCTGATCAAGCATATTCAGACCAAAGTTAAGAACAATCAGATCGTAATCAAGATGTTTAGAGAAGTCCTTAAACATCGTTTCAGGAACGTCACGGAGCGATATCCCGGAATTACCTCTCAGAGGAAAATTGTCAACATATATACCGGTATTTTCCTCAAAACTTACACCGTAAAAATTACCCTTTGTTCCGTTCGGTACAGTAATATTAAGACTTTTGTTCCGCCCGCTGAGACTAAAATCAAGTTCCTCAATCTTTTTCGATCCTTTCAGAGTGAAAGATTTCGCTGTGCCGTTGTTAACAGAAACAGTTATCTGACCGCCTGCATCAGACTGATAATAGAGTTTCGCATTGGTGAAATGTTTAATGCCATAAAGATTGGTTACCTCATACTTTACCCATGATCCGCCGCTTGTATATGAAACAGCACCATTCAATCCGACCGGAAGTTTCTCAGGATTCTGTCCAAAGATTGAGCCAAATTTCCAGTTGTCTGAATATGAAAGTTTGGTGGTGGTTCTGAATGCAATATCCATTGAGTTGATTGCAACAAAGCCAACCCCGTGACCTCCATATTTGCTCTGCAGATTTTTACGGATGTCTGCCGTAATCAAATCACCTTCGATCCCGGAATCACCAAAGTGAGCAATGCGGATTTTTTTTGTTTTTGACTGTCCGAGTGCGTCTGCAAACTTTTTAAGCATCTGGGTATTACCGCTGATTTTTTCAGCCGGGGGGAAATATGCAAGGGTGTTCAGAAATGAGCTGCCCGCACCTCGGGAAAATAATGAGGCGAAACCAGCCGTCAAGACCTCGGGATTTTTCACCTGTAACCGGGATGTCTCTTCTTCATCAATACGGACATCACTGAAAAAATCTACCTCTTTTGTTTCGTAGAAGAAAATTTTAGTCCCCTCAGGGATATACTGTGTGAACAGAACTACCGTCACAGCCATCAGTACCAAAAAAAATGGCTTAAATGAATTATTGTTAGTTGCGACCATGTGAACTCTTCCTTAATAACCGTATTTAATTAGTAATTTTTCAATTTCTCTGCCCCACAATCTATATCCTTCCGCCTTTAGATGTATTCCGTCATAAGTAAGTTCATCTCTGAGGAATTTATTTTTAGAAAGATCAGGATTAAGATCCAGGAATTCCAACCCATTCTGTTTACACCAGCTTTGCATAGTGCTGTTTAATTTTTCAACTTCACGGTTCCTGTCCGCCGAGTTTGGCCATCGAGGAGAAACATAAAGCGTGGACTGAACCACTACTCTTATTCCCTTTTCTCTTAATTCTGTAACAAGCTGGATATACTGCGCAGAAATAGTGTCAACCGGAACCCAGTTATAAATATCATTTATCCCTCCCATAATGAAAACAATTTTTGGACGGAGATTAATGACAGATTCTAAACGGGACAGAAATCCCTCAATAACATCACTTGGAATGCCCCGTCCGACAACGTTCTCCCGCCCGAGCAGTTCTGACCAACTGACTCCCTTGGTTATGGAATTACCGAGAAATACAACATCCGCCTGTTTTTTCTTATAAATCCTATAAAATTCAGATTCGAGGGAATAATTAGGATTCTTCTTATAAAGCGCGGAATCCTGCTGAAAACCCTGGACGGAAAATACGGTACACACGAAAAAGAGAAGAACAAGACTGGCTCTCATGTATCTCCATAAGGTTAAAAAATGCAGAACAAAAATATCTATATACCCCCATAAATCAAAGAATTCTTTGAATTTAAGAGTGATTTGACGTATTTTTACATTAAAAGTAGTTTAGGAGACCAAATGAGTACCGGAGGAATATTATTCCTTACAACAGCATGGCTGATTATCCTGTCAATTCTTGTTTTTACGTTCGGGAAGATATTGGCGGATAAAAGAAAAACCTGAGCCAAGAAAAAAGCTGTCATTCTGCTGACAGCTTTTAATCTTACATATTCATCGGATGTTCATCATCGTCTGCACCGTATGGGTGGGACTGGTGGGCCAGGTTCGTTTCCGTGCCTCTCATTTTGATATTACCGTCTTTCATGTGCCTATAGAGCATATCGTCCTCAATGAGATAATAGAACTGTTCTCTGAACTTCTCAAGAGAAAGTCCGCATGTGGCGGCAAATTTTGCCAGTTCATGCGGATCCTCAAAATCCCCTTCATTTAACCGTAGCATATAGCGCCGGGCAATGTAGAATGATTCAGATGTGGTATCTACCATCCTCACCTTGGTTTTCTTTGTTTTAGGATCAAGAATTTCAGTAAAATAAAGAGGTACAAAATGACCGCTCTGGATGGAAACCATCGCTGCATTACCGCCGCCAAGAATAAACTGGGAGGCAGAAAACCCTAAATCACGGGTATATTCCATATCGTAAGGGATCGGATCGGAACAGCGTAGCTCATAACCTATATTTTTGGCTACAATTGTCACTTTTATGTTGAAATCCTTTAGTCTTTTCTGAACCTTGGATTTAAGAATTTCACCAAAATTGATTTCTGCAATTCTGATATTATCATGTGCGTCCCTCTCAATATTGACCAGATCATCAAGGTCTTTGGGATCAAGATGTTCTACCAATCCTTCCGCGAGAACAGCCACACCATCGGTTTTACCATAGCTTTGCCGCTTGATTATTGCTCCGGCCAAGATATCAACCACGTGAGAAAGTTTGCTGACTCCTTCCGGAAACTCTTCCGGTATAAGGGTAAGTGTTGCTCCTGTTGCTTTACCTATACCCAATGCCAAGTGACCGGCTTTTCTGCCCATGGTTACCACAAAATACCAGCGGCTTGTTGTCTGGGCATCAACCATCAGACTTTTTACAATTTCAACACCAAGATGACGCGCCGTTTGAAATCCGAAGGTAGGTATTCCTAAGGGCAGATCAAGATCGTTATCAATGGTCTTAGGTACATGTACTACCCTAATTCTTCCGTTTGCCATCTCTTCAACTTTCATGGCACTGAATGCGGTGTCATCACCGCCGATGGTGATCAGTTTATCAACATTGAGCCGTAGCAGTGAGGTTACCGTGTTTTCAAGGTGCTTTGGGTTTTTAGTAGGGTTTGCACGAGAGATTCCGATATAAGAACCACCTCTGAAGTGAATCCGGGAAACGTTTTGGATAGTCAGTTCTTTAACGTGTGAAATATCACCTTCCATTATCCATTGAAAACCATCTCTGATACCAATAACTTCAATTCCCTCAATGGCTGCACGTATGGTAGCTGCGCCGATTACACTATTTATACCTGGTGCCGGACCTCCGCCTACAAGTATCGCAAGTCGTTTCTGGGCGCTCATCTTTTTTTTCTCCGTTTACTTTCTTATTTCTGCAAGATTAACTTGACTGATTGTGAAAAATTTTCCTGCCTGATATTAGCAAAATATATGCCACTGCTTAGGTTACTGAGTGACAGGGAGAGTTCCCGCTCGCCCGCCTCACTGTTCAGATGAGTTGAGTGACTGACGGTGTTTCCCAGAATATCAAAAATCTTGAGCCGGAAATCTGTAGCTTTTGGTAGCTGAAAACGCAGTTTTGTTGCTGAATTAAAAGGGTTAGGGTATGCACCTATTTTGAAATTTAATTCAGATTTATCTTTTTTTTTATCCTCAATGCCGGTTGTTACATCGGGTGAAAGCAACCGGTTAAGCTTATAATAAACCGCATCAGCATTCATAATCTCACCGATTTGCATATTAGAGTTATCCAATTTGAGAATTCTTTTCCTGCCGTTATCGAGAAAAATGGTTCCTACTTTGTACCATCTTTTAAATTGAGGATTATTCTGAGGAATAAAATATTCAGTACTCAGGCCGGCTGAGTCAGTTAACACAGCCCGTGCTGAGTCAGTCCTGTTGGTGGCTGTTACATTAAATGCATAAATATCATAATAACCCGAATATTGAATATCCGCATAATACTCTATTGATGCCGGGGCACCCGCGTTTGCCGAAAGAGAATAACCCTGATTTCCGGTTAATCCGTTACTGTACCATGCTCCTGTTTTAACCACTGATGCTGTATCCGAATGATTAATAACTGCATAATGCTCCCGCCAGTCTGCAGGAGAATGGGGCACATGAGACTTGTCCTGATAAAGGGAGCCCTTTAAGAAAGGAAATATTCCGATTAAATCAGTATAATACCAGATAGCATTACCCTTAAACCCCTTGCTCCGTGTTGTTTGTATCATATTTTCAATAACAGAATTGGAAAGTTGACTGCTGTTGGGTTTTATAGCGATAGCAGGATAAACCTTTGATTTATCGGTAATTAGCGATTCTGATATGTAATTAAGTATAGCACTAAATGAAGACGCAGAGGAAACATAAGACTGAACCTGAACATTATCAACTTTTCCACTATTCACCCACCAAACCCAGTCCTGGCAATAACTGTTATAGGCAGTATATGAGCTTGAGCTATAAAGTGAAGGAGCATTTGAAACATTAATATGACGTGAAACAGACTTAATCGAATCATAAGACCGTGCGGCAAAATCATTCAGTTTATCCGCTCTCCACCTGATCCAACCAGGGTCTGATCCCGACTGAGGCGGAGGGGTGTTGTTATGTTCAGAGCGGTATAAACTATCAGTGTAACCGTCATAACCATAATCTGTGCTTGAATACCGTATCCGGTCGAGTTCAATTCCATCTATGTCATAATTACGGCTAACCTCAGTGAGCATTTCAATTATGAAATTCTGAACATCTTCACGGGTGTGAACCATCCAGTAGAAGTTACTTCCGTCAATCTCCTCCCCATTTTGTTTTTTGGCAACCCAGTCCGGATGTATGTTAAAGATTGGACCCTTTCCGCCGGCTGGCTGATTTCCCGTCCATCCTCCCACGAACCCATATTCAAACCACGCCTCAACCTGAAGACCATGTTTATGACCTTCGGCAATCGCTTCGGCTAAAATATCTCTTCCGGCATAAGCAGGGTCAATTTCCACACCGGTTTCCCTCTTAAATACCTGACTTTTCCAGAGTGGGTATCCTCTGCTCCAGACGTTAATGAATACAACGTTGAAATTATTTTTGGCGAGACTATCCATTGCGTAAGCAAGAGATTCCTTTGAGGAAAGTGTGTTACGGGCAATCCAGGTTCCTCTGAACTCCTGTGCCTGGTTAAAAGAAAAAACTGATAGTATAAAAATTAACAGACATCTGGTCATCAAAACTCCATAAAAAAGGCGGGAAGAACCCGCCTCAAATTTAATGCATCACTTTTAATTTTGCATATTTAAGCATCAGATGCTTAATGTTATTTCCGTCAAACTGCACGGTAACCTTCTGATTATCTCCCGTCCCTATAATCTGAGTTACCTTGCCCATCTTAAAGGTATCATGATAGACTTTGCTGCCGATTTTAATCATCGAGTTGATGATTATCGGGTCAATATAGTCCATCGTTGCAAAAGTTTCCTCCATGAGTTCCTTTTTGGATTTCCGCTCAAGACGTTTGTTGGCGAGCGGATCATCAAAGTTTATGGTTTCAGGATCAACTTCATCAATGAACTTCGAACGGTTCTGATAAGCAACCTCACCAAATCTGTATCGGGAGCGTGCATGGGAAAGATATACTTTATGTTGCGCTCTTGTTATGGCAACATAAAAGAGCCGTCTTTCTTCTTCTTCCGTTGCCTCTGAACTGAAACGGTTTGATAGAGGGAAAATATCCTCTTCAAGTCCGCTTACAAATACCAGGGGAAACTCAAGCCCTTTCGCGCTGTGAACAGTAAGTAAACTGACAACATTCTGTTTATCATCAACCATTTCAAGGTCAGTTACTAAAGCCACTTCCTGCAGATAGTCATCAAGTGTTGATTCCGGATTGGCTGCTGAGTATTCAGTTATGGCTGAAAGCAGTTCTTCAACGTTGCGCAGACGCTCCATAGATTCATGGGTTGCATCCTCCTTAAACATTTGGACGATTCCCAGTTCATCAATGAGCGCACGTATCAGTTCACCCGGCGAAAGTTTCTCACGAAGAATGATATATTTGTCGAGTACTCCTTTAAAGTTCTTCACATTCTTCTGAATCCGCTCTTTGATATCAATAACTTCAAAAACACGGGTCATGGTTTCAAAAAGAGTGATCTCGTGTTTGCGGGCAAAACCGATCATTCTTTTGATGGTGGTCATACCTATACCGCGCTGCGGGAAGTTCATGATGCGGAGCAGACTTTCTTCATCACGCGGATTGGTCAGAACTTTAAGATATCCGATTAAATCCTTTACTTCTTTCCGCTTGTAGAATTCTATTCCACCAATTATCACATAAGGAATTCTTTCCCGGCGGAAAACATCCTCAAAGGTGCGGGACTGTGCGTTCGTCCGATAAAGGATTGCAAAATCGCTGTGGGCATACTTATTCCGGGTTATTTCTTCCTTAATCAGTTTGGCTATTCTGATTGCCTCTTCTTTTTCATCAGAAGATTTCAGAAGTGAAAGCTGGTCACCCGGGGGGTTTTCTGTCCAGAGTGTTTTTTCAATCTGGCGTGAGTTTCTTTTAATTACAGAATCTGCTGCCTTAAGTATGTACTGGGTTGAACGGTAGTTCTGTTCAAGTTTTAATACTTTTGCTTTTGTAAAGTCCTGCTCAAAGCTCAGAATATTGCCTATTTCAGCGCCCCGCCAGGAGTATATACTCTGCGAATCATCACCAACAACCGTAATATGACCTTCTTTTGAACAGAGACGCTTCAGTATTTCGTACTGTGCTTTGTTCGTATCCTGGAACTCATCAACTAATATATATAAAAACTTTTTCTTGTATTTTTTCAGAATCTTGTCATTCTGAAAAAGTTCAAGCGGCTTAAGAATCAGATCTTCAAAATCCATTGCGTTGTTTTCAACCAAACGCTGCTGGTACACTTCATACACACGAGCTATATGCTCATCAACTGGTCCTTTAACATGTTCTTTCTTAAACTCCTCAGGAAATATCATCAGGTTCTTTAAATAACTGATGCGTCTTCTCACCTTTGAGGCAACAACTACATCGCTGTTAAGTTGTAGATCTTCAATGATATTAGACACGGCAGAGTGGCTGTCTTCGTTGTCATAAATCGAAAAGTTTGATGTATATCCTATGGAAGCAGCTTCAGTGCGGAGAATTCTGGCAAAAATGGAATGAAACGTCCCCATCCAAAGCTGTTGAGAACTATCCCCGATCAGCCCATGAATCCGCTCTTTCATTTCTTTCGCGGCTTTATTGGTAAATGTCAGCGCAAGAATATTTTCCGGAAGAAAATTATTTTCAATAAGATGTGCTATTTTATAGGTAAGAACTTTAGTTTTCCCTGAGCCGGCTCCGGCAACTACTAACGCTGGTCCCTGTACATATTCAACTGCTTCTCTTTGATTTTTGTTAAGAGACTTAAGATTTAACATGCCTACCTATTTTTTGAAAAATTAAAGTGCAAATATACGGAAATGAAGCCGAAAAGTAAATCTAAAAATTTTACAAAATTTTTGGTGCGTAACCTCCTGATTCGCTCAGGAATGGGCATATATTGATAAAACTTCTGCCATATACTTATGTCTTCCCCTGAGATTTTTTCTCACCCTGACCCGAGGATTTCTGGTTTATGACCTCATTTCTGGTATTTAATTATTTTTGACAAATGAAAATTTTTTATTCCGACCATTATACAATTCCGCTGCCCGAAGGTCATCGCTTCCCGATGGAAAAATACCGGCTCCTGAGGGAGGGACTCGTATCTGAAGGTGTCCTTTTACGCTCTGAACTTGAACAAACAAGACTTGCCACCCAGGACGAGGTTGCATCCGTTCACTCAAATGATTATATCGAAGCAGTATTAAACGGGACTTTAAGTCCGCAGGAGGTACGTAAAATCGGCTTTCCATGGAGCCCGGCACTGGCAGAGCGGTCTCTTGCAACAGTAGGTGGTGCAATTTCAGCAGCATTTGAGGCCTTAGAAAATGGAATTTCAGGTAATTTAGCTGGTGGTACACATCATGCCTTTAGAGATTCTGGTGAAGGATTCTGCGTATTTAATGACCAGGCCGTAGTGGCACAAGTGCTCAGAGATCAAAACCTGGTCAAAAAAGTACTTATAATTGATTTGGATGTCCATCAAGGGAACGGGACTTCCTCGATTTTCGCAGGAAGAAATGATGTTTTTGTCTTTTCGATGCATGGGGAGAAAAATTATCCCTTCCGAAAGGTTGACTCGCACTTGGATATCCCTCTCCCCGATCACACAAATGATGAGGAATATCTTTTGCTTCTTGACCGGTATTTGCCATATCTTTTTGATCAAAAACCTGATATAGTACTCTATCAGGCAGGTACGGATCCTTTGAAAGAAGACCTGCTTGGCAGACTTAATTTGACCTTCGAAGGTCTTATGGAACGGGACAGAATGGTACTTTCAAAATGCTATGATAGCGGTGTCCCTGTTGCCTTGGCGATGGGTGGTGGTTATGCGGTACCCATAGAACTTACCATTAAAGCTCACATAAATACGTACAGGGTAGCAAGAGAAATCTATTAATGAAAAAAGCCCGGTTGTTTTATGACCGGGCTTTCTTCGGATGCACATCAGTTACTTTTTATCATCATCAACAACTTCGTAAGAAGCATCCTGAACGTCAGGTTTTTTATCCTGGGTAGAACCACCGGTGTTTTGTGACGGACCCTCCTGCGGAGGAGGTGTGCCGGCACCCGGCTGACTGTAAAGCTGCGAAGCCACTTCATTCCAGACTTTATTCATGGAGTCCAGAGCTGATTTCATGGTTTCAAGCTGACCCGAAGCTACTGCGTCTTCCAGTTTTTTGATTTCAGACTCAAGCCGTTCTTTTACGTCAGGTGAGATTTTATCCTTGAGTTCGTCAATCTGTTTCTTGGTCTGAAAAATCAGACTTTCGGCCTGATTTTTTGTGTCAATCAGTTCTTTTTTAGCTTTGTCCTCAGCAGCGTGTTCTTTTGCCTCTCTCTTCATCTTTTCAACTTCTGCTGCATCAAGACCGCTTGAAGAAGTTATCTTTATGCTCTGTTCTTTGCCTGTTGCTTTGTCCTTTGCAGAAACATGAAGAATACCATTAGCATCAATATCGAATGAAACCTCAATTTGAGGCATTCCTCTTGGGGCCGGTGGAATTTCGTTCAGATGGAATTTACCCAATGTTCTGTTGTCAGACGCCATCGGTCGTTCACCCTGAAGAACATGAATCTCAACAGATGGTTGATTGTCACTCGCTGTTGAGAAGACTTCACTTTTCTTTGTCGGTATGGTTGTATTTGACTGAATCAGTACGGTCATTACTCCGCCGAGGGTTTCAATACCGAGTGAGAGTGGGGTTACATCAAGAAGAAGAACATCCTTAACTTCACCTGTAAGAACTGCTCCCTGGATAGCTGCACCGATAGCAACTACTTCATCCGGGTTAACTCCCCGATGTGGCTCTTTACCGAATAACTGTTTTACCACCTCCTGAACTTTGGGAATACGTGTTGAGCCGCCGACCAGAATAACTTCGTCAATCTCACTTGCATTCACTCCGGCATCCTTCATTGCCTGAATACATGGCTTCTTTGACCGCTCAATAAGGTCATCACAGAGCTGTTCAAATTTTGCCCTGGTCAGGTTAAGGTTCAGATGCTTAGGACCATCCTGAGTAGCTGTAATAAATGGAAGACTAACCTCAGTTGAATTCGAAGATGAAAGCTCAATTTTGGCTTTTTCTGCAGCTTCTTTCAGTCTCTGAAGTGCCATAGCATCTTTGCGAAGATCAACACCGTCAGATTTGTGGAATTCATCTGCCAGAAAATCTATAATTCTCTGATCAAAATCATCTCCGCCGAGATGTGTGTCACCGTTAGTGGATTTAACTTCGAATACTCCGTCTCCGAGCTGGAGGATTGAGATATCAAACGTACCTCCGCCAAGATCGTAAACAGCAACAAGCTGCTCTTTGTTCTTTTTGTCGAGACCGTAAGCAAGTGCAGCAGCAGTCGGCTCGTTAATAATTCTGCGAACTTTCAGTCCGGCTATTTCACCAGCATCCTTGGTTGCCTGACGCTGCGCATCGTTAAAGTAGGCCGGAACAGTGATAACTGCCTCAGTTACTTCCTGACCAAGATAGTCCTCAGCAGTTTTCTTCATCTTCTGAAGAGTCATGGCACTAATTTCCGGTGCAGAATATACCCTGTCATTAACTTTAATTCGGGCCGAACCATTATCGCCTGTTACTATTTCGTATGGCACCATTTTTTGTTCATCGCTTACTTCATTGACGTTCCGTCCCATGAAGCGCTTGACTGAAAATATGGTGTTCCGCGGATTGGTTATTGCCTGCCTTTTAGCCGGTTGACCAACCAGACGGTCACCTGATTTGGTAAATGCTACTACTGAAGGGGTTGTTCTTCCCCCTTCTGAGTTTGGAATCACTACCGGATCGTTGCCTTCAAGTACGGCCACGCACGAGTTTGTAGTTCCAAGATCAATTCCTATTATTTTGCCCATTGGCTGCTCCTGTCTATAAATGTGAAGGACGGCTGTGCGGCCGTCCTTCGGTTACTGATGTGATAAGTTACTGAATAGTAATTACTTTTTCTTCCGGCTGCTGTTCAACCACTTTTTCAAGGGTTACTTTCAGCACACCGTTATCAAATTTCGCTTCAACCTTTGAATCATTCACCTCAGCAGGAAGTGAAAAGCTCCGGCGGAAACTGCCATAACGTCTTTCGATGCGATAATAAGTCTTTTCCTTTTTCTCATCTTCAAACTTCTTTTCACCGCTGATAGTGATTGTATTATCTTGCAGACTGATTTTCAGATCTTCTTTGTGGACGCCTGGAATTTCTGCCTCGATATATAGGTTCTGATTATCCTCATAAACATTAAGTCTCGGATTAAAGATACCCGGAGTTTCCTTAACGCTGACAGGAGTTTCATCAAAAATCCTTCTCAGACGGTTGTTGAGGTATTCGAGTTCTTTGAAAGGTTCAAATCTTACGAGTGTCATTGGTTTATCTCCTATTTAATTTAATTTAATTTATTTTAATTTGTTTTTTTAATTATGAGCATTATGCCTTAATACTACAAAGGTCGTGCCAAACTAAATTATTCTCATAAGTCATTGAAATTCAACAACTTATGAGTATAGCAATTTTTCTGCAAGTCTGTTTACTTTTGACTCATATTGTGTTATAATGACACTCTAAAACACTTTTTGACATATTATAGTACCTTTTTGACAAATCATGAAAAACGAATCACTTTTTAACTTCGATGCTTTCTCACTCCGGTTAGATACGGAATGGCTTGGCAGAAAATTCCTCTACTTTGAAGAAATTGAATCTACCAACGGTCACCTGAAAGCAAGTTCTGACGCAGTGAGCGGAACCACAGTTCTTGCCGAATTCCAAACCTCTGGACGGGGAAGACAGGACAGAGTCTGGATAAGTAACAAGGGGGAAAATCTCCTTTTCTCGGTACTGCTAAAGAAAGATGTAATAGCTCCTCAGAATCTGAATCTTCTAAATATGGGGTCGGCTGTCTATATTGCAGAGACTATTGAAAATCTATACTTCCTTAAGACGGACCTAAAGTGGCCAAATGACATCCTGATGAACGCGAAAAAGACCGCAGGCATTCTAACTGAGACCTCCTTTTCAGGTAATAAATTTCAGCACGCTATCCTTGGCGTAGGGTTAAACGTTAATCAAAACGAATTTGCCGGCAAACACCCTGTAACACCAACCTCCATAAAACTGGAAGCAAAAACACTTATCGAGAGAGAAAAACTTCTCGCTCATATACTTAATTCTCTTGAGGAACTGATTATTGAAATTGATTCAAATCCCCAGTCCATCCTTAAAAAATGGAAAGCAGGATGCAGTCAGCTTGGTGAAAGGATTGTCATTAAAAACGGTCCAAATGTCTATGAGGGAATTTTTGAAGATGTTGATCTTACCGGTGCTTTACTGCTCAATGAGGGAGGAAGGATTTTTAAGTACAACTTTGGTGAAGTAAGTATTTCGTGAAAATTCTTACGTTAGACGTAGGCAATACAAGAACAAAGTATCACCTGTTCAAACAAGATACTTTAAAGTCTTATGGTGTTTTAGTTAATGCAGATCAAATCACGGATATTACCAGATCGTTTGAACCGGATAGAATTGGTTTAAGTAGTGTAAATCCTGTTAAATCTGATATCTTAATCAACTCGCTCCCCACAGAATATCAGTCAAAACTTGTAAGAATCGGTTCAGCAGGCAAATTAAACTTTGAACTTGATTATGAAACTCCCCAGACTCTTGGGAGCGACCGTATCTGCTCAATGGCTGGAGCCAGAAGTTTTTCACCTGATGCGAAATTGTTAATTGCGATTGATTCGGGGACTTGCATCACGGTTAATATCTTAAGAGAAGGTGTCTTTACCGGCGGTATTATAGCTCCAGGAATATACACTATGTTAAGATCAATGCACGAATATACCGGTGCGCTTCCGCTTTTAGAAATGTACGTACCGGTGGAGTTAGAGGGGAAGAATACAAATGACTCAATGATGTGCGGGGTCGTTGTTTATTTGAGCGGGATTGGTAAATATATCAGCGGAATAAAACTGACTACAAAAACCAATCCTTCGATTTATATTACCGGCGGTAACGGTCTCTATCTCAAAGACAACCTTGCACTGATTTCATCTTACGAAGAACATTTAGTTGCTATCGGGATTAAAACCCTCACAGAACTAAACAGTTAGCAGAAAGTTATCAATCAGCCGTGTTTTGCCAATACGGCATGCGATCAGTATATAAAAAGGTATCCCCCCTTCGATTTCATCTATCTGTGTAAAAGTTTCCGCTTCAGTGAAAGCAATATATTGCAATTCATAGTCTCTTAACTTTTCGTAGAGCCCCGTCATTGCTGCTCTTATTCTTTGAGTTTCTTTTTCCCCCTTCATAACAAGCTCTTCCGCAAGTTTAAGAGATTTATAGAGAGTGAGTGCCTCTCCTCTTTCATCTTCACTCAGATAGACATTCCTTGAACTCATGGCCAGACCGTCTGAATCCCTTACGATTGGACAAACATGAACAGTACATGGTATATACAAATCCTTAACCATTCTGGTCAGAACTGCTGCCTGCTGAGCGTCTTTCCTTCCGAAATATGAATTTGAACAGCGGGAAAGATTCAGCAGTATTGTTACAACAGTAGTCACACCCTTAAAATGAGATGGTCTGAACTCCCCTTCTAAGATTTTGGTAATTTCTTCTGCCAAAACATACGTCTGAAATCCGGGGGGATAAATTTCATTCGGCTGAGGAATAAATACCACATCGCACCCGACTGATTCAAGTAACTCCAGGTCACGTTTCTCGTTTCGCGGATAATTAGATAAGTCCTCATGCGCTGCAAATTGGGTGGGGTTAACAAAAATGGATGCCGCGGTTATCTCATTTTCTTTAACAGACTCTCTCACGAGCGAGATGTGTCCTTCATGCAGAAACCCCATAGTGGGCACAAAGCCGATTTGTTTACCTACTGAGGCAAATTGACCCATATACTTCTGAAACTCAGAAGCAAATCTGATTATCTGAATGATACCCTCAGGAAATCAGATTAAAGATATTCGCAAGAGTTGCACGCATCTCTTTACGGCTGACTACCAGATCAAGAAATCCATGCTCCATCAAAAACTCTGAGGTCTGGAATCCAGTAGGAAGGTCTTTGCCAATAGTCTGTTTAATAACTCTTGGTCCGGCAAATCCAATCAGTGCTTTTGGCTCAGCTATATTAAAATCACCAAGCATTGCATAACTTGCAGTTGTTCCCCCCGTAGTCGGATCAGTCATAATCGAAACATAGGGAAGACCTGCTTCATGAAGCTGTGTAAGTCGGGCACTTGTTTTAGCAAGCTGCATCAGACTGAGCGCGCCCTCCATCATTCTTGCACCGCCTGAGGCAGAAATAATGATTAGAGGACATTTGTTTTTAACTGCTTTTTGAATCAGGCGAGCAAGTTTTTCGCCGACAACTGAACCCATGCTGCCTCCAATGAACTTGAAGTCCATTATACCGATTGCAACTTCTCTGCCTTCAATTTCACCGGTCCCTGTTTTGACTGCATCATGGAGTCCGGTGGATTTAATTGTAGCATCAATTCTGTCTGTATATTTTTTTGAATCGGTAAACTGCAGCGGGTCGGCTGATTTCATCTTCTTATTCAGCTCCTTAAAGCTGCCTTCATCGAGGAGAATTTTAATATATTCAGAACTGCCAATTCTGAAATGATAGTCACATTTCAGGCAGACCCAGAAATTATTTTCAAGTTGTTTCTTATGAAGAATTTCTCCGCAGCCGGGGCATTTCTCCCACATCCCCTCTGGTAAATCCTTCTTCTGGGTATCACCAGATATATTATCAGTTTTTCTCTTAAACCACGCCATTACTTTTTCTCTTTCATGACTACTTCCGCGTAGATGGTCAGTATCTTTGTGCTTTGCTCTGGATCATTACTCGTAACAGTTATAACTCTGCTCATGCGTCCCATTCTGTTTGACGTATCAAGTTCAACCTTCAGTGTTCCCTTCTCACCTGGTTTAAGCTTTTTACCGCTTACAACAGCAGCAGTACAGCCGCATGATGTCTTAACATCCTTTATCTCCAGATCGTTTTTACCAGAGTTTGAATATTCAAAAGTGAAGTCAACCACTTTCCCCTCCTGGACGATACCGAAGTCATGCTGATCTTTTGTAAACTGAATCTTTGGACCATCATTATTTTTACTGACAACCTTTGATTCCTTAATCTTGCCCAGGATGGTCAGCTTAAGTACCGGCTTATCTTTATCATTTGATGTGATAGTTATATATTTTAACTGAGGTCCGACCCGGTCTTTAGTATTAAAATCAACAGCAAGCGGAATCGTTTCACCAGGAAGTAAAAACTTCTTTTTTAATTCAGCAATCGTGCAGCCACATGAGGTTAATACTCCCGCGATTTTTAAGGTGTCATCACCGTCATTAGAGATCATGTAATTATATTTTACGGATACTCCCTGATCCACTTCTCCGAAATCATGAATATCGGCATTAGTTTTTATTTTCGGACCTCGCATCTGGGCAAATACCATAAGAGGTAGTAAAAGTAAAACAACAAAAATCCTGTTCATCAATTCTTCCTTACAATATGAAAATCTTTAATGTATTCTGGTTCTAAAAAGTCAAGGTCTTCTTCACTTTCGGCATTGGTCAGACCTGCCAGTTCAGCAATCTTGTGAGGCGAGGGGAACTCCTTCTTCAAAAGACGCCTTCCTTCTACCTCAAAATTACCGATTATTAACTCACCAATCTGAGTCAATTTTGTGACCTCACTATTCGCAATTGTGAGCAACTCACCTGCAAATTTATAGAAATTCCCCTTTTTTTGAAACTTTCTGAAGAAGACTTCATTCCGGTTTACCTTGATTACAACCGAAAAGAACTCATTTTCGAATACAAAATCTAATGATTCAAATGCAAGTGCCTCAATGGTGTTAACCCTCCTCAGTGGTATACCTGCCCCTAAACAGAGCCCTTTTGCAACCGAAAAGCCGATTCTTAGCCCGGTAAATGAGCCGGGGCCACCAGAAACGGCAACCAACCTTAAATCCGAAGGCGCCAGACCCTGCAAGGTCAGGGAATGTTCGATCAGTCCGACAAGTTTTTTTGCGTGACTTCGATCCTCGAGGAGATGCATCGAAAAATATCTCTGATTATCAAAATAGACCGAAACGCCGCAAAGTTTGGATGAAGTCTCGATTGACAGAACCGGCTTTTCAGAATTCATACTGTGTAACCTTTCTTGACTCTTCACTTTCGTTTGCAAAGCTGAGAACAAAATCCGGCTCCGGCAGGGTCTCCTTAAATAGTTCAGCCCATTCAATTAATACAATATACTCGCCACTGTTTATGTACTCAAAAAATCCGATTTCATGAAGTTCCCCTGCCGATTTAAGGCGGTAAAAATCCGCATGCGCAAACCTCAGTCCCCCGCCTTTGTATTCATTTATCAAAGTAAATGAGGGGGAAGCAACCTCAGTAATTCCGAGTCCGGAAACAAGATATCTCACAAAAGTGGTTTTACCGGAACCAAGTGGACCATTAAGGAAGATTATCATACCGTGTTTCAGCTTTTTACTAAACGCTTCAGCGAATTCAGAAAGCTGTTCAATCGAATTTATTGATACTTCCGATTGGGTCTTCATTACTTAGCATCCATTGTGATAACCGGCAGAAGCATCTCCTCCATTGAGATTCCACCGTGCTGAAAGGTATCCTTATAATAACTCAGATACCGGTGATAATCAGTGGGATATACAAAATAATAGTCCTCCTTGGCAATAATATAATTAATCGTCACGCCTCGGCGCGGAAGTTTATACTCCGCCGGATCCTTAATAAAGATGGAATTCTTTTCATCCACCTTCAGATTTCGGCCATACTTAAAACGGAGGTTTGAAGATGTTTCCTTATCACCCAGAACTTTTGCTCCACGCTGTACGCGTATGCTTCCGTGATCGGTCGTAATAACAACTTTGGCACCTTTTATTTTTGAAATTGCCTTAAATGTTGCAAAAAGAGAAGAATGAATAAACCAGGATTCAGTCAAAGAGCGGTATGCTGGCTCATCAGGAGCAATCTCTTTCAATAATTCAGAATCTGACCTGCCATGAACCATCATATCAAGAAAATTCACAACAATTGCCGTGAAGTGACTGTTCTTGTATGAGAGTATATTTTGCTCAAAGTTTCTTCCCACTTCCGGATCAATGATTTTAATATATTTTAAATCACTTCGCAGTTTTATTCTTTTCCTGTCAAGCATAAGCTGAAGAAAATCTTTCTCAAACTTATTCATGCTCTTCTCATCTTCATCACTCCCTTTCCAAAGATCAGGATAATACTTTTCTATTTCAGAGGGATAAAGACCGGCAAACAGTGAGTTCCGTGCATAGGAAGTAGCAGTCGGGAGGATTGAATAATAGTAATCTTTCCTGATCTCAAATAACTGACTAAGGTGCTTTTCCATTATCATCCACTGGTCAAGCCGCAAACAGTCTATTACGAACAGAAATACCGGCGATGCACTTTCCCTGACGTACTTCAGAACATATTCAGGAATGATATCAGGTGTGAGAAACGGTCTGTCATCCGTTGAAAGTGTATTCACCCATTTGGTAAAATTCTTTTCAATAAATTTTGAGAACTCCTTATTACACTCTTTCTTCTGTTCTGTGAGTGACTGATGAAGCCCTATTTCAGAAAACTTATCAAGCTCAAGCTCCCAGTTGGTGAGTTTAATATATATATCAATCCAGTCATCATGATCAAGCCGCTCTGTGAGCAACATATTTATCTGGTTAAAATCCTGCAGATAGTCCTTCTGAACATATTCACTTTCAATTTTTCTTGAATCAAGAATTTTCTTACAAACCAGAAAAACCTGACTTGGATTTACCGGCTTAGTGAGGTAATCAGCTATCTTAGAACCAATTGCCTCGTTCATAATTCCCTCTTCTTCATTCTTGGTTACCATAACCACAGGAATGTCGGGAAAGTCCTCTTTTACTCTGCTCAATACCTCAAGCCCGCCCATTCCCGGCATCATTTCATCCAAAAACATTAAGTCCGGTTTTGAATTTTTTATGGAAGCAATTGCGTCAATCCCGTTGGTAACGGTTGACACATTAAAACCTTTTTCGGTTAGGAGAATAATATGTGATCTGAGAAGTTCAATCTCATCATCAACCCAGAGGATATTCTTTTTCATCGGAGTACCTGAATAAAATTACGATTAGACATTCTTCGGGCTCTTTACGTTAAGGCCAAAAATTTGTAGCAGTGTTTTCAGCGCAAACCTTTAATTAACAGCGCCATCTCATCAACTGCCTGTCTTAATCCAACGTACAAGCTGCGTGCTATAACTGAGTGCCCGATGCTTACCTCATCAATATCCTGAAGTTCCCGGAAGATTTTGATGTTTTTATAATCAAGCCCATGCCCGGCGTTTACCCCAAGTCCGAGTTTTTTGGCATGCTTCGCGCCGATTCTTATTTTATCAAGTTCATCAAATTGTTCATCCTCCGTTCTTGCGTTGGCAAAAACTCCGGTATGAATCTCGATGAAATCCGCCTCAAGTTCAGCGCTTGCGTCAATTTGATTCATATCCGGCTCAATAAAAAGTGAAACCGGTATAGCATATTTGTGCAGCTCTCTAATGGCATCGTTAAGCATTTGAATATTATCAACCACGGATATTCCCCCCTCAGTAGTTAATTCCATTCTTTTTTCAGGGACTATTGTTGCAAGCTGTGGTTTAATCTCACAGGCAATCCTGATGATTTCCTCAGTTGCTGCCATTTCAAGATCAAGTTTAGTTTTTATCGTTCTTTTAAGTATCGCCAAATCCCGTTCGTTAATATGTCTGCGGTCTTCTCTCAAGTGGACTACAATTCCGTCAACCCCGGCAAGCTCTGCCATCAGGGCATAAGTGACCGGATCGGGCTCCCGCTCGTTCCTTGCATTCCGGAGCGTAGCTACGTGATCTACATTTAAGCAAAATCTCATTTCAAACCTTTAAATAACTCAACCAGTAAATTTACAAAAGAAGCAGGGGTTAATCCATAATCCCCTGTTTTATACCTTAAAACTGCCAAAATATCAATAGTAAACATGATGGCAAAGTGAATCATTACCCCATAAATAAATGACCCGGTCCTGAGTGCTATTGCACCAAGAGCGATTCCGCCAGCAATAGCTGAAAAAGTCTCGAGTGCCGGTTTCCCGTTATGAAGAATAAGAAATGGGATCATCTGAATAAGGACGGCATAGTATCCAAACTTTGGATATAGTCCAAAAAGCATAAACCCTCGCCAGATGAATTCCCAGGAAATCATGTAAAGTAGCATCCCGGTCTCGTACCAGAGTAACATCTGCCATGAATCCCTGGCCGGAAGCAGATGAGGATACACTAACAGGAATTCCTGCTGAGTAGATGCGTACCATACAAGAGGCAGCATGATCATAAGCGAAACTCCCGTATATCCCATACCGCTTTTGAAGTCGCCCATTGTCACGCCATAATCTCTCCCTTTTTCACGAAACAGAATTTTAATTAAGAGGAGCGGGACTACAAAGTTGGTAATAAAATCACCGACAAACCAATAGAGGAACTCAAACAACTTGAGATAATCTGCCTCAGAATGAATAAAATATTCCCGCAGATGCTGTATGAAAAAAGTGCGTGACGTATAATACCAGGAAACAGTCTGCAAAACTGCCACTGCCATAAAAATAATTACAGGTTTCCTGTCTAACTCTTTCGAAACAGCAAAAAACCTTTTTATATCTTTAATAATATCAGAATAAAACAAGTATTACCACTCCTATAAACATTATGAAAGCCCCGGTAATTCTCTTCTTGAGATGAGGTTCATCCAGAAAAAAATGTCCGAGAAGAACTGATATAAGCCCCGCTGTCCTTTTGAGGGCAATAACATAGGCGACCAGCGTGAGAGAAAGTGCAAATGTATGGGCAACAAATCCAACCGCAGTAAGTATTCCCACCAAAAAAAGATTTGTTTTCTCCTTTTTAATCTCAGAGAACTGAAGTTTTCTTTTTGCCAGCAAAACTATTGTAGTGCCCGTTACAACAAATAAATTGATACAGAATACATATTGCCAGACAGATGATGCCTGAATTCCTCTCTTATCAAAATTAGCTGAGATGCTCCAAATGACAGCCACTATCAACATATATCTCGACCCCTTATTCCTGTAAAGAGAGCGTAAAGGGGCAAGAAAATTCCTTCGATAGTCCTTGAGATTAAGAATATACGAACCGGCTGTTATCAAAAGTATTCCTGCTAAACCGGTTGCGTCAGGCATTTCATTAACCAGAAAAGGGGAACTGAATAATAAAAACAGTGGTGTAAAACTCAGCATAGGGACAACCTCAGAAATGTCACCCTTAGAGATAGCTCTGTGATATAATATCGCAGTTGCAATATTACCCAGCCCTGAAATTGTAATGGAAATAAGGAACTGAGGGCGAAAGCTGAAATCAACCCAAAACAGAACCGGAGAAAGTAAAAGCGTAGGTACAAGATTGTTAAACCATGTTACAAGCAGCGGATCAACGTTCTTTGAAGCCCGCTTACTGAACACATTTCGCGAGGCATCAACTACAGGATTAAGCAGCGCATAAAACAACCACACAGACAGCTCCCCTAATGTAAATTATCTAACAAAAGAAAATCATTAAACCTGCGTTTCACTTCACGGCTGGGGTTCTTATCTTCATATTGGCAGACTTTTTTTACAGGACAGATGCTGCACGCGGGATTTGTGGGTATGCAAAACTCCCTCCCCAGCCGTATCAGATTTGTGTGAAACCGGTGCGCTATTCCATCAGGCAGTATATCATAAAGCAACCAAAATGTTTTTTCCGGAATTTGTGAATTAGCAATACCTATTCTGTTAAGTGTCCGGTTTACATGAGTATCAACCGGACAAATATTCCGCTTAAGAGAAAAAAGTAAAACGCAGGAAGCGGTTTTTACTCCTACTCCATCAAATGAAGTCATCATATTGAGTGCTTCGCGCTGATCCATTTCACCAATAAATTCCATTGAATACTCCCCCCTTTTGTCAACAAAATCCAGAATCCTTTTTATCGCTTTTGCTTTTTGATTAGCCAGCCCGGCAACTTTAATTTCTTTTTCCAATGACCTGAGCGGAAGTTCCTTCACCTCTTTCCAGGATTTGTATTTTTCTCTAAGACTAATAAATGCCTTATATGAATTTTTATCATTGGTGTTTTGTGAGAGAACGGTTCCGATAAGTACTTCAAGAGCCGGCTGTGGTTTTGGATTTTGAAGGGGAATTCCGAAAAAATCAATCAGAAGAGAATCCGTTTTAAGGATTCTCTTCTGAATTTGCGAAACTGAAATAATTTTTTTTGCGGGGGAGGTTCTTTTCATTCAGTAAAAAAATCTCAACTTATCAGCTCTGATCAGAACTGCAGACTGAGATCTATATACTGAACGTTTTTCAGTCGGCCATAATCAGCAAATCCGTAATTCAGTTCGATAGAGAGCTGATCTGCGACCGGATATCTGAACCCGCCGCCAAACGTTAACTCCTGCTCTGAGTCTCTGAGGAAGATAGATTTATATCCTCCTCTTACAAAGAACATATTATCATAACCTACTTCAAGTCCTGTATTTACGTACTCTGTATTGTCGTTTGGATGCGTTGCATCAAGCGCGGCTGTAACCTTAAAGTATCTGTCACGATAAACAACCATGGCAAGACCAAGTCTAAAGGTCAATGGCAGATCAAACGTACCCATATCAGTCTGAGAAAGAATATTCCCCGGTCCGTTTGACGGATCACCGTCCGGATCATAATTGAATAATATATCCCGCCCATCTAACTGCATTTTGGTACCAAAATTGGCAATACTTGCACCAATGACCATATCATTAAACGGAGTAACATAATATGTTCCTATGTCAATGGCAACACCAGATGACTTAGTGTTCCAGATTGCTTCATGAATATACTTAAAGTGAAATCCGATTGAAAACTTATCAGTAAGTTTCCTCGCGAAACCAACTCCGAGTGACATCATCGAAGCATCCCAGTAACGTCCGTCACCTTCCGGATAGGCAACTGTTCTGACTTTATCCTCAGGTATTCCCAAAGAGGTTAAGGTAAAAAACATGGTGCCCATATCACCAAGATGAAGTGCTGCCGCTGCGTAATCATAGCTGATATCAGCAAGCCAGTCAGCGTGGTTGAAGGTTACTCCGCCCCCCCCGGGTAAGTTAACGATACCGGCTGGATTCCAGTAAGCAGAGTAAATATCGTCACTGACACCTGCATAAGCCCCGCCCATTGAAAGGGCTCTGGCACCGGCACCTATTTTCAGAAAATTAGCAGCCGTTGTTCCGACTTTGGCCGTGCTTCTGAGTAGCTGTGCCTCGGCAGAAAAGCTGATCAGCGCGAGTAATACGGTTACATGAACTAAATACTTTTTCATAATTGTTATTCTCCTGTCTTACCCGGTTACTTAATTAATGCCAGACGGCCGATTTTTTCACCAACACCAGGTGCGTCCACATGATAAATATAAATACCGTATGCAGTTCTCTGTCCCTCGTATGAGAGGAGATCCCATGCAGTATAATTTGTCATGTCATCCTTTTCAATGGTCTGTACAAGCTCACCTGCCAGAGTATATATTCTGATGGTAGCTCTCTGAGGCAGATTACGGAATTCAATCCGTCTGTCGCCTCTGGCCGTTGGTGAGTTGCCTGGTTCTTCAAGAGTCGAGAAACCAACGTATGGATTTGGAACAACAAAAACATTCTCAAGCCCCTCATTAGCAGTGCTGCTGCTGAATGATGCTTTCTTTGTTTCAAGTATATATTTGTCACCCGGGACAAATGGTTTGTTGTTAAATACCGTAAAGACATCCCCTGCTTTCGGGAATATCTTCGGAGAAATAGAATCAGCCGGTTCACGGATGATAATTTCATAACTTGTCCTGAGCCCGGTTTCTCCCTGTGGCTGAAGGATAATAGTTTCACCCCAGTTCCAGCGACCACGGTTCTTATCATTCGCGTCACGGATGATGTAGGTAGCCGGTAAATTATCGGTAATATTCCAAATCGTAAAAGGTGACAATACTTTTAATGCACCAGTCGCTGAGCGGGCGGAATCACCTACATTGACCCATTTATATGTTGTGTCAGCTCCGGTTACATTCATGACGGTATCAAGATTATTCCATCTGATTTCCCAGTCAGCTCTGTATTTAAAGCGAAGAGTCGGGCTGCCAACTGTTACGGGGAGATGAGTAACACTTGAACGGAGATTTATGTCACTGTTGCTGAACTTGGTTTTTGACAGATTAAGCGTAAGTGAATCATTTTTAACATAGACCCTTACACCATCAAATGAATGATTTCCATCTTCACCATTGATATTCTTACTTCTGAAAACCGGATAATATCGGTATGATGCTTTGAACTGCTGATTTTGGGGAAGATCACCAACCGCAGCACTTCGGATTTTACCTTCTTCAGCATTTAATACATACTTTGATGAAGCCACAGTATTTCCGGCTGCATCATAAAGAATAAAACTCTCTTGTTGAATTCTTGTATTCTGCAGATTCACAAATACAGTATCCTTTGATAAAAATGATTCAGTCGTACCTGTTGAATCAAGTATTGAATAGGTAGTCCCATCGTGAAAATTCAGAAAATATAACTTATCCTGTACTTTCAAATCTTCAAGAACACCTGCTGAAACCTTGCCTGTTGAAACAGTTCCGGGCAGCGGACTAAGAAGTCCTCCGATACCGGCCTCAGCGCCGACAATCCCAGAGGAGAGCCCGTTTGGTGTAACTTCAACAGTGTTTACATCAAATTTGAATTTACCGGTAATTGGATCCCGGTCAATCACCGCCTGTGTTTCTGTCGGAGGGATGTTAAAAAGTATTGATCCTCCGTCATAAGCAACAACAGCATAAAAATATCTCACACCATTCTGAACTGTTGAATCAACATACTCGTGAACCAAACCGGTATTATCACCAAGATAATATTTTACTCCGCGTCCGGCATATTCAACAGGATGGAATCCGCTCAGTGAGTCTTTCAGATCAAACTGAGCATTTCGTCCGGAATTAGGATCAAAAATTGCTTGTCCGAGAAACGGTACTCCGTTACCATCGGTGATGGTAAGTATATCAGAGAAAGTGTAATCTCTGCTTCTATAAATTTTATAGCCCTGGAAGTCAAATGCTCTCAGAAACGGATCAAATGAATTTTCGGATTCAGTGTTCCAGTAGAGTGTAACTTTTTTATCACCTGCTACGGCTTTAACAACCGGTTTTTCAGGTGGTTTGGCAAAACGGTAATCTGATTCAAGCACACGTGTTGAGGTCTCAGCATTCAACACCAGATCATTCAGGTTATTACCAAATAAAATGGCCATCGAGAACCGCTGTGTGTCGCCTCTGTGAAGATGAAGCGGACCGGTACCAAAGTTGAAGATGTTATCACCCTGCTCATTCAAAAGCTCCTGATTAGGATCAATTGTTCCCTTTGAAAGCCACTCCCACATCTTTGCATCATCTCTCGGGAATGTTGTTCCGTAGGACTCAGCAGTAAATGAAGAAAGACCTATCTGATCGGATTCGGTAATATCTCTTAGACCAAAGTTAGGTTCTGAACCTGCCCAGAAATAACCAGCAAGCTGAATATCAGAAAGCGGCTCACCCACATCAAGTTTGCCATTTAGATTTAAATCTGAAAAATAGGCCTGCGAAGGTACTCCGTCCCCTTCTCCATAATCAGGACCGGGATAATTTGGTGACTCAGGTCCGATACCATCAATACCAATATCATCTTTTACTATGTCCCAATCTCCGTCTTCATCACCGCTCCATCTTGCACGCGGGGCACCATATATTGCGGTATATTTTGCCACATCTGCAATTCCTGTATTTAGCGGCACAATTACACCGTCAATAAAAGTACCCTTAGAATTATATGGTGTGTCATCTATTAAACCATCATCATCATTATCTATGCCGTCGGCTGATGATGTCGGTGATTCAAGAAACTTCCATCCAAAATATCCGGCTGGTAGTCCTCCGTCACCTTTCATATCATCGTCCCATGCATACACCATGTTTCGTGCACGCTGCACATAAGGATCGGCAAGAGGACCGGTTGAAGGAATAAAATATGCACGGTCATCTGCATAATCACCAGGACCTCCTACATGAGGATCACCCTGCATACCAAAAAATATCTTTTCGATATCTTTTTCAGAAGCATTTGTTACCTGATATACAAGGAAGAAAATATCTTTAGCCAGGGGATTATTAAACTGAAGATTTCTCACTTCCATATCAAGACCAATCCCCCTTTTGGTGGAATCAGACGGGAATGGATAGTAATTAAATTCCTCGTTGGTATAATCATCTACAACGAAATACACTTCTTCGTCAGGAGCAGTCGCCTGGTCACCCAGGAAAGCCGGCCATACATAGCGACCCGCGCCTGGTGAATACCATCTTTCCGGCCATGAATCGGGCTTGCCATCACCGTTATTATCAGGGGCATTAAGACGTGCTATTTCATTTGAGTTTGGATCTGCATAGCCAGGTTTTGGCAGCCAGCCCCATTTAAGCGTTTGATCAGGCGAATAGTCACCCTGTGAAGTAAGCACAAATGAATCACTGGTAATCCGGAGGGTATCAAATCCGCCGCTTCCATTGGAGTTCAGCAATTCTGCTGCTGCAAGAGGACCAAATTCAAATCCATAACCTAAACTTCTCCAGACAAGATCCGCTCTGTTACCAAGATAATTTGGTTTGGTTATAGAACCATAGTTAAAAAGAACTGTGGTGATGGAATTACCGCGAACAATTACCTCCCGAATCTCGCGCGGGTCTCCTGCTGTTTTATATATTCTGCCAGACTGGTAGTTCTCCCCGAAGACTCTTACCATGTCCTCCTGGCTGAAACTTTTAACTTCTTTATTTAACTTTAAGTACTGATCCTGAGCACTCAGGATCGATGTAAAGAGTATGAATGTTACGATTAATTTAATTTTCATATTCTCTGCCGTTTAATTAAATAACAGGGAGAATCCGAAACGTACCTCACGTGGCGCGCTGACTCTCTCCGGTCTTTGTGAATAATAATTGTCAATCTGGCTCATACCGAAAAGCCCGGCATCACCTCTTGAAATACGTCTGCGGATATCATTGAACTGAACCGCACTTTGTATCTGTTCAACATTTGAAAGTGCTCGCCCTGAACTTGAATAGACGACCAGTTCATTTTCTGTATCAAACAGATTTTCAACCTGCAAAAATACCGTTATGGGTACATTGAATAATCTGAAATATTTTTCAACCTTCATATTAACATTTAAGTTAATGGGCTGATTGTCGCTGTTCTGATTGTAGCGAACCTGTACAAGATTTGAGGGAAGACTCACTGAGTACGGAGTACCCGTTTCAAGTGTTGCAATTGCTCCAATTGTCCAGTTATCAGGATCAGAAATTGAAATACTTCCGTTAATTACATGTGTGCGGTCAAAACTGAGCGGCACCAGGAAGGTTTCAGTCTGCTTGCCTGAAAGCTCACTGAAGAATATTTCATCTGCTGGTTCAGTTCTGTTTCCTTCAGATACACTAATGGTGTAATCAAGCGAAGCTGAAAACATTGAACCGGGTGACCTTCTCTTGAGGAAAGAGAATGTTACACCACGTGAGTTAGCATAAGCAAGATTCGTAAGCACATTATATTCTCTCCCTGTTGAAGTGAAAACACCCTGTGTAAAAATATAATTAGTTACATCTTTATAATATGCGGTAACATCAAACTTAAAATCCTCCGTAAGCTGCTGCTGCAAACCGATTTCATACTGCACTGATTTCTGCGGCTGTACGTTGGGATTTCCAAAAGTCGGGACGCTGCCTACATTGGTCACGAAATATTGTGTATTTGAATATAAGCTTGCGAGGGAACCGATTTGATAAAAGTGTCCGTACGACAAACGAATAACCGCCTGATCAGTAATCGGGTAGGACATGCTTATTCTTGGCGATAATGTATGTTTAATCTCAGCGGGTTCATTGTAGGCAGTAATAAAACCAAACAACGAGTCAGTTAAATTTCTTGAAATCTCAGGATTGTATGATGCGGCAGGGTCAAAGAACTCATAACGGACACCTGCATTAAGAATAAATGCTGAACCAAATTCCATCTTATCCTGCAGATATGCAGAGAAACTAACCGGCTTTTTGCTGTAGTTAGTATATAATGAAGGTGATGTTGGTTTTCTTCTGACAAGAGTAAGAGTTGAGTCATAAAGCAAGTCATCAAATACCAGGTTACCAAACCCGCCAGTGCTGGTCAGTTTACCTATTTCAACAGAATATGATTCAACTGAAAGGTCGTGCAGCCGGGTTTCAAAACCTGCCTTTATCTCATGATTTTCAAATGCCTGCAGTACCAGATCACCCTTTATTCCGATTGTTTTAGTGGTACGAAACGATCTTGAATTATCGGTTCCTCCGGCAAGGAAGAAAGTGTTGCCGATGGTTCTCTGATATAACGCTGGCAGGTATCCGGGATTATTAAAATCCTCATAAAGGTAATATTTACTTTCATTTTCACCCAAAGAAAGTTTTAAGGTGTAAAACATTTTATCATTCAGTGTATGCGTGAAGTCTAAAGACTGTACCAGCGCACTGCTGTAATTAGTACCAACTCCGTCAGGATTGTATTTGTATGAATTACTGTAACCTTTTGATTCACCCTGATCAAAAACCAGCTCATATTTCAGCTTGATGGTAGGCGTAAATTTATAACTAAGATTTCCCTGTATATTATAAGAAGTAAAAGTATTCATCGGAACAAAAGCACCATCCCCTGTAGGGAGACCGTTACTATTATTCAGGAACGGGTTAAAATAATAGGGGTCATTTGAACCTCCTGAGCGAGGGTCAGTTGACCGGAAATTATCCGGTGTAAGGAAAGCATCAGTTGGTTTATAAAGACGCTGCCCATAAAGGCGACCGTTGAAGGTCTCAATCACGCTCGAAAGATAGAACTTTGCATCTTTCAGTTCCGGAATAGGACCGCCAAGTGTAAACTCACCGCGCACCCGGTTAAGAGGATCAACATCATCAATATTCGGATAAAGTGACTCTCGCCCGGTAAAGTAATCACCCATGTAAGAACGGAGACTGAGGGAATACTTTTCTCCCCCCTCTTTTGTTACATAGTTAACTACCCCGCTAAGGGCATTTCCGTATTGCGCGCTGAATGTACCGGTTGAAACCGAGACTTCCTGAACAGCATTTGTTGCGATTCCGACCGGATTGGAGTTTCCGTAGGGGTCATTTAGTGAAATTCCGTTGAGTGTGAATGCTATCTCATTTGATCTTCCACCTCTCACGTGCAGGGAACCGTCATTTCCGGTAACCACACCCGCCTGAAGCCGTATCACGTCTGATATCTGGTCAACGGGAAGTTCCTGTAACGACTCTGCATTGATTGAAGCAGTGGGATTTGTTAAGTCCTTACGGATCAATGGGTTACGCTCTCCTTGTACGATAACCGCCGGAAGGTCAACTGCTCCGGTCGAAAGCACAAAATCGAGTTTTGTGGTAAAATCAACATTAACCCGCACATCCTTGGTGGTTACCTTCTGATACCCGACTACGGACGCACTTATTGAGTAAAGTCCCGGAGCAAGATTTAATATGACATAGTTACCGTCAATGTCTGAGGCAGAGCCCGTTGAGGTGCCCTCCACAAACACATTAGCAAAAGGGATTGGTTCTCCGGTATCTTTATCTGTTATCTTTCCGGTTACTTTTCCGCCTGTCTGCGCGTGTATTAGAGCCGCGAAGAGCAGAAAAATCACCCAAAAGTTCGTTCGAATCGTAGGCATTCGATAACTCCTGAATATGATTTCACAATGAGATTTAAACTTTAAATATAATGATGTTTTTCTGCAAAAAAAGCAGATTCCGGATAAAAAACTGCATATTTCCTGCATTTCAGCAAAGCTTCTTAATATTCTGGGTGGCACTCATACTTCTCTACAATTGCGGCATCCTTGTCATGGCTTTCCCTCGACCCTTCTATTCTGGTAGATTTAATAAAATCGGCTGACCCATTTTATCCGGTTAGAACCTTATTGATTTTCAGAGTTCCCAAGGAGTTTACAAACTCATTCAAAAGAGTTATATTTTAATAGTAATATCTTATTAATAATCAAAGGACTTCTGACAAAGAATTTGGGACACCTACTTCCCCTTTTTCTGATTTTTGCACTCTCGCTTTCTGTCCTGCCTCAGCATTTGGGCGGAATACCTAAATACTTTACTCCAAATGAAGGTTTATCAAGCGGGTTCGTAAGAGATATTACTCAGGACAATCAGGGTTTCATCTGGATGGCTACTGACGAAGGACTCAATCGTTTCGATGGCATGAACTTCATCACTTTTTACCATAGTATCAATAACCCTAACTCAGTTTCATCCAATAAGGTATCCTTTATTAAAAAGGATGTATATGGTAAGTTGTGGATTGGGTATCAGGGCGCTTCTTTTATTGATATTCTGGAACCTTCAACTCTCTCTTTCAAAAAGCTGTCACTGGATATCCCCGTAGCTGCGAAGTCTCTTGTACTTAATTTTATTTTCCCCTCTCACAGGGGTTCAGTGTATGTGAATTTTCATACCAGCAGTTATATCGCAAAGATTGATGCAAAAAAGCACTCCGTCGAACTAATAAACGTCCCTCTGTCCGAAAACTCTTCCTCTCCGGAAAATATTAGTTCAATGGCTGAAGTCGCCTCATCTAAAATTATCATAACAACCACGCGCGGTCGCATTTTTCTCTATGACTCGGAAAGTAAAAACCTTCAGGTCATCCAGGACTTTAATGAACCGGTGATCATATCACAATCTGTTAATGGGAAACAAACTCCTGTCTATGCCATTTCAGAATCAATGGCTGCATGGGTCTTTAACAATCAAGCTCTTGCTTTCTCCCCTGTCAGAGAAAGTGAAAAGTATCTCTCAAGACTAAAGTTATTAAAGATTCATTCTTTGTTCGCTGACACGGCAGGGAATTTGTGGATTAACAAGGGATTTCAGGAAATTGCCTTCGCCCCGGAAGTGAAAAACGTTGCTGATTTTTCAAAGTTATCTGTAAAAAAACTGACGTCTAAAGAAATCAAATCCTTTCTTATTGATTACGAGAATAATATCTGGCTCGCCACAGCCGGATATGGTGCCCTTTTCTTTCCTGACAGATGCAAAAAATTCACAAACTTTTCGCACTCAAAAGCATACCCTCAAAAAGAAGGTGTAAGAAGTCTGCGCTTCATAGTTAGAAAAAATGATAAAACGTACATTGGTGGCTATGACGGTCTCCAGATATTAGATAAAAATAATCACTTAGAAAAACTTCTCTTCCCGGGTCTGCCAATCCGCAGCGCTATTTACTCCGTCTGGGGCGGAAAAGAAATTATCTGGCTTGGACCTTTATCCAATCAAAAGGATATTTTCTGGTATGATATTAACAGCAGGAAAACGGGTACGGTAAATTTATATAAACTCCCTGAAGGAAACATTGCCTACTATGATATATTCGAGGAAAATGAGTTTCTCTGGCTCAGTACCAGTAACGGAATTATAAGATATGACCGGCTAAGACAGCAGATGTCCTATTACTTTCACAATCCGGAAGATCCTGCATCACTTCCCGCTAATGCTATACGGCTTGTCAGAAAGATTAATGAGAAGTACATCGCTGCAGTCGTTAATCATGGGCTGGTCGAAATAAACCCTCAATCAGGAAAAATTTCTCCCTTCGGTTTCACCGGATATGGCGGTGTATCACTTCCTAAAGATATTGTACTTTCTTTAATATCTGACAGTAACGGAGACCACTGGCTGGGTACTAATGGCGAAGGTCTGTTTCATATTAATCATCAAATGAAGGCAGTTTACCGTTACTCAACCGAGAGCGGGCTGCCTAATAATACTGTTTATTCAATTCTTAATGATAAGAACGGTGACATCTGGGGTGCTACAAACCAGGGTATATTCAGGTTTGACAGAACTCAAGGGCTTTTTCGGGGTTATGTTAAATCTGATGGTATCATTGAGAATGAATTCAATTCTGGTGCCTCCTTTATTGATGATGACGGAACACTTTTCTTTGGAGGGATACAAGGTTTTACTTCTTTCAAACCAGAGGATATCAAAATCAACCCGGTGCCTCCCCGTATGGCACTCATTAATATTACCGTAAACAATATTGATTATACACAACTGTTCAGAGAGTCAGTCAACGGAAGAATTACACTGCCCCATGACAGCAATTATATTTCAATATCTTTTACTTCTCTCACGTTCAACAGCAGCCAGCACACAAGATTTGCTTACAAAATTGAGGGATTACATTCTGATTTTATAAATCTTGAAGGGACCAGAATTCTTCAGCTCAACGGTCTTGATGAAGGTGTTTACAATATTTCCATTACGGGGACAAACAGTGACGGTATCTGGGCAGAGACTCCCTTAAATGTTATCATTGTAATTACGCCTTCATTTGCTGAATCCTGGATTTTTTATTTTATCATATTCATTGTCTTTGTGCTCACTGCAATCTCTTGGGCTGATTGGAGAGAAAAACGTCTGACCAAACAAAAAGAAGAGCTTGAACACGCCGTTAGGGAAAGAACCCGTGAACTTGAGATTCAAAACAAAGAAATCGCCGGGCTAAACAACGATTTGCAAACCGCGTTAACGGTTAAGAATAAATTTCTCTCAATTGTAGCGCATGATCTTAAGACACCCTTTACTGCTCTCCTTGGTTATTCTGAAATACTGACTGAGGACATTGATACTCTTCCAAAAGATCAGATTACCCTGATGATAAGCGAACTTGGACGTTTAAGTCAGCAAACTTACGGACTGATTCTCAATCTGCTCAACTGGACTCAGCTTCAGACAAACAGAATTACGCTCAGCCCTGAAAAAGTTAACATCAATGAAGCAGTTTTACACTGTCGCGACATCCTTTCGCGAAATTTAAAGAATAAGCAGATTACTTTTAATAACGAAGTTCAGGATGAATTTAATGTTTATGCTGACAAAAACATGGTAAATACGATTATTCTCAATCTTATAAATAATGCTTATAAGTTCACCAATCCCGGCGGAGAGATCAGAGTTTCAGCACAACAGAGCGAAACTAAGATTAAGATTATGGTTGCAGACAATGGCGTTGGTATGAGCAAAGAAAAAATTTCAACACTTTTTAGTGAAGAAAAAAATGAATCCTACTCTGGTACTCTCGGTGAAAAAGGGACCGGTCTTGGTCTGCTTCTTATTAAAGAACTGCTTGACTTCGCCAGACAGGACATCTACGTTGAATCAGAGCCGGACAAAGGCACAAAGATTACTTTTTCTTTAGATATATACAAAAAGGAAACAAATTAGTATGCCAACTCTTATGGTAAGCATATCAGGAATACGCGGGCTTATCGGCGACGGACTTGAACCTGAAGTTATTGTTAAATATACATCGGCTTATGCTGAGTTCATAGGGAGCGGATCAGTTGTGGTCGGTCGTGACTCCCGCATCTCAGGCGAAATGGTGCGCTCTATCGTCTGCGGTACTCTTACTGCCAAGGGCAGCAACGTCATAGATATCGGGATCTGCCCTACACCCACGGTGCAATACACCGTAAAAACTCTTAATGCCCAGGGAGGTATTGCAATTTCAGCAAGCCATAACCCTAATGAATGGAATGCACTCAAACTTCTTAACGCAACCGGACAGTTTATGACACCGGATGAAAATGTGAAGCTCCAGGAAATCATTAAGAACTTTAATCCGATTTACAAAACCTGGGATAAGCTTGGCACTTATACTTTATATAAGGAAGGACTTGAGCGCCATAAAAAGGATGTTCTTGCTCTGCCGATACTCAACCTCGAAGCAATAAGAAAAAGAAATTTTAAGGTGCTGCTCGACTGTGTTAACGGTGCCGGATATACAGTTATACCTCAGCTCCTGCGCGATCTTGGATGCACGGTCATCGAAAGAAACTGTGAATCAACAGGAGTATTCCCCCGTTTGCCAGAACCGCTGCCTGAAAATCTGATTGATACCATGAACGCGGTAAAAGAAAATAATGTAGATCTGGGAGTCGTTGTTGACCCTGATGTTGACCGCCTCGTCCTCATTACGGAAAAAGGCGATCCGTTCATTGAAGAAAATACCATAGCTCATATAACTAAGCTTGTTCTCTCTAAATCATCCGGAAGCGCGGTGGTAAATCTTTCAACAACCCGTGCCGTTGATGATATCGCTGCATCCTTTGCAAGCAAAGTTTACCGCTCTGCTGTCGGGGAGGCAAATGTTGTTAAGAAAATGCAGGAAACAGGCGCAATTATTGGCGGAGAAGGAAGCGGCGGGGTGATATACCCGACCTTGCACTATGGACGTGATGCACTTGTCGGGGTTGCCTTAACGCTTCAGCATCTGATTGAATTCGGAGGCACCCTTTCTGAACTCAAAGCAAGTCTTCCACAGTATTTCATCGCAAAGAAAAAAATTGAAACCGGCTCAAAGGACCCGGCTCAGCTTCTTACAATTCTTGAAAAAAGATATGCCGGCGAAAAAATAAACACTGAAGACGGAATTCGTATCGACTTCCCCGATCATTGGGTGCACTTCAGAAAATCAAACACGGAACCGATTATACGTGTAATAACAGAGGCCGGTACTCAGGAAAAAGCCGAGGAGTATATACAAAAATATTTTGCCGAACTCAATTCCCTTTAATTTTTATACCCGGGGTGAAGCAGTTTCACCCCGGATACTCTCCCGCTGAGACCACGCAGCGGTGACATATAAAGAATAAGAGATTCAACCAGATTTCTACAAACTCCGGCAGGACGACTCGGCAGTCGTAGAGACACGCCGCGGCGTGTCTGTACTCTGCATTAACACTTAAAATTCTGCGAACACACTTTGAATCAAATACTCCATAAATAATTGGCATAACCCGGCAGTCGTAGAGACACGCCGCGGCGTGTCTGTACTCTGCGTTAACACTTCCTGAGTTCTGCCAAAATCTGAGCAACTCGAAAAATATTGCGAATACGCTTTGAATCAAATATTACATATATAATGCCGCGCTAATTGGCATAAGTCGAGACAACCTCCTCGTAACCAGTTATTTCATCCTGCTTCTTTTCTGAAGATAGGTATATAGCGCTTTATCAAACGGAACAGAGGTGTCAAGCAGATTATAATCTATACCCGCCTGCTGGCAGCCCGTTTTGATCTCTGTTGTATATCGGGTGAGCGCCTCACGGTATGACTTTTTAAGCTGATGCGGCTGAACTGTCATCTCATCTCCTGATTCAAGATCAACAAATAGTGAATCACGATCAAAATTAAAATTCCTCTCAAATGGATCAAGTGTATGGAACACAACTACTTCATTACCTGTTGAACGCAGCTCCCTGAAAGTTTTTAGGAGCGAAGCCGGTTCATCAAACAGATCAGATATTATAATAATTACCCCCCGCCGGTGAATCTTTTCAGCAATTGTTTTTAATGATTGTGAGGTATTGGTCTTAACAGCTTTAGGAATTTTACTGAGGGTTAACAGTATTTCTTTGAGATATATCTCCGCCGCTCGCGGAGGGAGAAATTTATGAATGATATCAGAATATAAAACCAGCCCTGCAGCATCCTTTTGTTTGATCATCAGATACGCAAGTGCCGCAGCTAACGTTGCAGCGTAATCAATTTTTCTCACACTACTCCCCTGCTTATATTCCATTGACGCGCTTATATCAAGCAGGATATTGCATCTGAGATTGGTTTCTTCCTCATACTGCTTTACAAAATAGCGGTCAGTTTTACCGAATACTTTCCAGTCAACATCCTTTAGTGAGTCCCCCTGCATATATGGACGATGCTGGCTGAACTCTATTGAAAAGCCATGATACGGACTCTTGTGGAGCCCGAGAAGAAATCCTTCAACAATGAATCTGGCTCTTACTTCAAGCGATGCAAGTTTGAGAACTGTTTCAGGATTAAGGAATTTCTTGTAATCAATTCCCGCCTGCTTCATCAGGGTTGGGTAACCTGGTTAAGAAGCTCCTCAGGTGATTTTCCCATGTTTTCAAGTTCTGACTGGGCGGAGGTAATCATCTCATGTTCCGGATACTGGGCAATGAACTTCTCAAACGCCAGTTTTGCAGCCGGATATTGTTTCATTTCATTAGCCAAGATAAAGCCGGTCATAAAAAGTGCAAGTGGTGCCTCTTTGCTGTCAGGGTATTTTTCATAAACTGATGTATATGATGTGATGGCCTTCTGAAACGCTTCTGTATCTGCAATTCCCGGGACCAGCTTGGCCTGATAAAGTTTTGCCATTTCAAAATATGCCTCCGCTGCCTGCGCTGCCTCCGGATGCTCTTTAGCTAACTCTTCGTAAAGAAGAACAGCTTCTTTATACTTATTTTCCTTAAGAAGATTCTTAGCTTCATCCATATACGCGCCTGCATCTTTTTTTGTGCAGCCGGTGATAAAAAGAAGTGAAACGAACAGGGTAATTAAAAGAGATTTCATTTTTTTCCGGAATTTTAACAAAAATCAGCCCTAAACTATTGAATAGCGGGCTCTTTGGCAAGGTATTTAGCATTCTTCAGGTTTTGAGAAATTTAAGATACTCACGCCCGAAGCGTTTCGGGGCAGTTAGAATGTTCCCCCGCCTGTTCCATGAATTTCTTAAATTTACGAAAAGTTTTACCCGATTTACCCGATAATTTCTGAATTTGATACATCTTACTTTTTATGAAAAACCTTAACCTGCTCAAAATCATTGTACTCATTCTGATTATCATCTTACCCGGCTGCGCATCTGAAACCCAGAAACCCTTGGTGGATAAAATCGCCATCCGGGTCAAGGACACCTCACGGGTCTTTGCCTTCACCAATAAGCGCTTCAGCCAGTTAAGCGGTGAAACTAACTCCCCATACACAGACGGTTGGCATGGCTGGACCTTCCGTGAGCAGAGGATCTTTAACGATTTTTACTTCGGTGATAATGATTCAGTCTTCGACCGAGAAAAGGTAGTCTCTACGGTTACACCATACTCTTTGGTCAGAGAATACGGCGCAGTCAGCGAATTAATCGCCATGCCTGATTCACTTGATGCGGTCTTCACACGTTTTTCCAGCGGGGAAGTAAATACTCTGACTCTGCTCAATCTTGGACTTAAAGACGTTACCCTGAAGAACGGATACCTCTCCCTTTCTCTGGCCAGCAAGGTGCCGGGTTTCACATTGTACATTAGAAGTAACAGACCCATCTCCTCTGCTCAAGTATCTGGTAGTGACCTGATTGTTAAATTTTCCGGATCAAATACTGATACCAAAGTTCTGTTTTTCGCTTCCCAAAGTGATCGCAGCGAAGCAGTCCTGCACGATATTGAGTCACTCATTCAGAAAAAAAAGAACCGTATTGAATCATTGCTCCAGGCGAATGAGATCAAGACTAATGACAAAAATTTTGACCATGCATATCTTTGGGCAATTGCTTCTGCTGATGCACTGATAACAGAGCAACAGCTTAAGGGCATCTTTGCCGGACTCCCCTGGTTTAATAATTACTGGGCGCGCGATACTTTTATTTCGCTGCCAGGTGCAGCTATTCTTCCGGGTCATCTGAATGATGCAAGAGATATTCTCCTCTCATTTGCCAAATATCAGAATCTTGACAAAAACGACCGCTTTTACGGAAGAATTCCAAACCGAATTACTCTTAACGAAGTTATATATAACACCGCTGACGGAACCCCCCGATGGGTTATTCAGGCATACAATTATTATCAGGCGACCGGTGATCAGGATTTTCTGAAGCAGATTTCAGGAAGCATCAGAACTGCATTTGAGGCGAGTGTTGCAAACTTCACAGACAAGTTTGGTTTCCTCACTCACGATGATGCAGATACCTGGATGGATGCTAAAGGACCGCAGGGTCCATGGTCTCCGCGCGGCAACCGGGCAAATGATATTCAGGCACTCTGGTACCAGCAACTTGAAATTACTGAGAAAATTTCATATATGACCCAGGATACCATAACAGCACTCCGGGCCGCGATTCAAAAACAAAAACTTGTACTGAATTTTGAAAAATACTTTTATGATTCGACCGGCAAACGTATCTATGATCACCTCAATACCGATGGTACCCCCGATCAACAGATGAGACCAAATATATATCCGGTTTTAAATGCTTCCGGACTTATTTCAGACTACCGCAGAAGAATGGAAATACTTTTAAACTCCGCACCTCAGATTATTTCACGCCGTGGCGTTCTTTCACTATCGTGGAAAGATGAAAACTTCCATCCGTTCCATCATTACTCTCCATATTATGTCCAGGATGCTGCATATCATAACGGTATCATCTGGCAGTGGACATCAGGACCTGTTGTCTCAGCGATGACTTCACTTGGATTTGCTGACTCGGCCTGGGTGCTTATAGAAGAGCAGACCCATCAGCTTCTGAACAGGTGGGGGGTCGGCGCTATCGCGGAACTTAGTGATGCCCTTCCGCGCGAAAATGAAAATGAACCCCGTCTCTCAGGAACCTGGTCTCAGGCATGGAGTCTGGCTGAATATATACGAAACATTAACGAAGACTTCCTCGGCTGGCATCCGGATGCCACGGGTAATGCTGTATATCTGCTCCCTTCGATGCCGAAAAAACTTACAAAAGCTGAATTCAAAAAAGTGTTTCGGGGGAATCATCTTTCATTTCTTTACGATTACAATCAGTCACAATGTCGTATTACTGTCCGCGGTAACAAGATTGACTCACTTGTTGATATAGGCATTGCACTGATAAACTTTGCAGGTTCAAACTTCCAGATTAAGACCGACATTCAGCAGGATGATATCCTGACCATTGAAGTTCCGTCGTATGCGAAAACAAATGCAAACATGAATGTTTTCAGAAACGGAAGCAAGATTTCTGTAACCAATGACTTTTATGCAGATCCTGAAGAGAATCAGTTGTTTTACTCCCGCTTCCGCTTTGCTGAACCAAAGATTGATGAGGGTCTTAAATCACTCCGCGGTCCCGACTATGAACTTATTCCCCATAATATTGTTAAATCAGATGCCCGCTCCGTTAAAACACTGTTAACCGCAACCGATAAATTGAAAGATGAAAAATATCGCTATCCTGTTAACCCCAATTTCCCTGATGGAATTCTGGATATTGAATCACTATCAGTTGCCGAAAGTGATTCCTTATATCATTTCACCATCAAGATGAGGAATCTGCATAACCCCGGCTGGCATCAGGAGTATGGTTATCAACTGACCTTATTAACTCTGTTATTATATGCAGAAGAATATAGCGGTTCAACCCTTTCCCCCATTAATAGCAAATATGCTGTATCTTCCGACCGGAAATACAGCAGGGCAATTATAATTGGCGGTGGTTATGAATTGCGTGATTCTCAGGGGAAAGTTATTGCTGCCTATATGCCTAAACCGGAGGATATCTCAAACCCTCTCGGAAGTGTTTTTGCAAAAACCATTTCGTTCGCGATACCTAAAAGACTCATCGGAACACTAACCCCAAAAAACATAATCACATTGCTTTCAGGCGGACAGGATGACCACGGAGGAGCCGGGACCGGAGAGTTCCGGAATGTTGGCAAAAAAGCCGAAGAGTGGAGCGGCGGAGGAAAAATGAGGAACTCAGATGATCTTGTATATGATATTCTTATTGTAAATTAAGGATATGAAGATTCTGCTTTATATTTTTCTGCTTTCATGCAGTACTTTTTGCACTCAGCAGACGGTTATCATGACTTCAGCCAATATCCCTTATGCCGACACAGTGCTTATTACCGTACCTGATATCGTATTTAATGCAGAAAAACGCCCTGCTGTCTTTCTGCTTCACGGCTGGTCGGGTGATTTCAGGCAATGGAATAATATCACTGATTTGCAAAAACTTGCAGATCAGTATCTCTGCTATATTATAACTCCATCCGGATTTTTTGATTCCTGGTATATAAATAGTCCTCTAATAAGTAACCAGCAATATCAGAGTTATTTTATGAATGAACTGCTTGCGCTGCTGGTGCATTCTTTCCCGATAGATGAGAACAATATTTACGTCTCCGGGTTGAGCATGGGCGGTTATGGTGCTCTTTCACTGCTTCTTAATTATCCTGACAGAATTAAATCAGCGGCAAGTACAAGCGGAGTGCTTAATCTTACCTCCTTCCCCGGCAAATGGGGTTTAGAAAAAATTTTAGGTGACTACGAGGAGTTTAAGGATCGTTATTTCAAATATTCACCGGCAGGGATTCTTGATACAACATCATTCATTGCAAATAAAATCCTGATTGACTGCGGCACCGAAGACTTTGCTTATGCGGTAAATCAGGAGTTTTATATCTCTGCTAAGACCAAAAAAGTTGATATTCACTTTATTAGCCGGCCGGGGGCCCATACACGAAAATACTGGCAGGAGAGCATTCCCTATCATTTTCTTTTCTTCAGTCAGCAGTTCACTTCATCCCCGGCGGAGAAAAAATAACTTATGAAAGATACCTTGTTGTTTAAACAATTGTCAGCATATAAATCCATACCTGTATATATCACCCTGTTGATTTTTCTGACGGGCTGGGGTAATACTGGTCATCGTACAATCAATAAAAAGTCAGCGGAAGGTTTCCCCGCTTCGATGAACTACCTGACCGGATGGGCAGACTCACTTGGCGCGCATGCCTCAGATGCCGATTACCGTAAAGGGAGCGATCCGGCAGAAAGCCCTAAACATTACATTGATATAGATAATTACCCGTCTTTTATATCAACGGGTAGAATACCGCACACGTATGATTCCGTTGTTGCTCTTTATGGTCATAATTTTGTAATTGATCAGGGAACACTGCCCTGGACTATTATACTAACGGTGGATTCCCTCACCGAAGCTTTCCGCAGGAATGACCTTCAACGCGCAATGCTCCTTGCCTCTGATCTTGGGCACTATGTTGGTGACGGGCACATGCCTCTGCACCTTACAAAAAACTATAACGGACAGTTAACCGGTCAGACCGGAGTTCATTCGCGATATGAGTCCACCATGATTAACCGTTATATATCTTCAATAATATATAACACCAGTTCCGCGGTTTATATACCGGATGTTCGGGAATATACTTTTGCTTTTGTTTATGAAAACTACAGGTATGTTGATTCTGTATTGTACGCTGATGCTCAGGCGAAAGCAATCTCAGGCAGTACCTCAAGTGATCAGTATTATCAAAAAATGTGGGAATATTCATCCCGTTTCACGAAACAGCTTTTTGCGGGTGCCTCTGATCGGCTTAGTTCTTTGATATACACTGCATGGAAAAATGCAACTACGCCGGTTTCTACCGGCTCAGTATATTATCCGGAAAGTTTCCGGATGTCAGAGATATTTCCGAATCCCTTTAACGGGATTGCTTCTTTTTATGTTGAGTCTCCGGTCTCTGATAATTTTCTTATAACGCTTTACTCACCCAGTGGGGAAGTTCTTCGCACATTTAAACAGGAAATTTCAGCCGGTTCTGCCCGGAGGATTGTAATTGAGATGAGTAATCTGGCTGCCGTGAGCGGTGTGTATTTTCTTACCCTTTACGGCGGGGGGCACCAGGCCATAAGGAAGCTCATTTATCTTAAATAGAACGTTCCTTAAGGTGGACAATCTGCCTCCAAAACCCCGGTCAACTTTGGTCATATCAAAATAGGAAGTTATTACTTATATTTCCCCATATTAAACGAATTATTCATGACACTGTTAAACGGAATTAACCAGCTATTGCTCTTTGTGTTTCTCGTAATGGGGATAGCCGTATTGTCATGGCATCTCACAGAAAAGATAACCGGATTTTTCAGGCGCCGTAAGGTTAAGCAAAACGAATCAAACAACAGACAGACGCTACAGAACCATTTGACCCAAATGCCGATGATAACCCAGGCCCCCATGCAGATCCCTTATTACCAGCAGCAGGCGCCTCAGCAGCCCATGATGTATGATCCGGCTCCGCCGCCACCGCAGGGGTATTATTACGAGCAGCACGCGGCACACGCCTATGAAGAGCAGGCCCAGATGGCACGTCCGCCAATGAGAGCATTTCACACTGCTGAAGTCATAACAGGCGAAGAAGGATATGATGAAGTTAAAAAGGGAAATAATTACCGCGATTTCATCGCAAAAAATTTCAAATAATTCCTCATTTTCTTATATTTGTTGCTCTGAAAATTTACAATTCGGGCTCATAGCTCAGTTGGTTAGAGCAGCTGACTCATAATCAGCGGGTCGTAGGTTCAAGTCCTTCTGAGCCCAC
>JADLAF010000062.1 GCA_020848375.1 Ignavibacteriaceae bacterium | reverse complement strand
TTCAGAATTCATACTTCTCAACCGCTTTTCATGCTGAGTGAAATTCTTTTTCTTGATATATCAAGCGAAATTATTCTTACATCAATCACATCCCCCACATTCAGCAGATCAAGCGGATTTTTCACAAAGCGGTCGGCAATCTGCGAAACATGAAGCAGCCCGTCCTGTTTAACACCGATATCCACAAACGCGCCAAAATCAACCACGTTGCGCACCGTACCTTTCAGCTTCATTCCCTCTTTCAGGTCTTCCATTTTAAGTACGTCACTGCGAAGAATTGGTTTTGGCATATCCTCACGCGGGTCACGTCCCGGACGTTTCAGGTTGTCAACAATATCCTTAAGAGTCGGCTCACCCAATCCAACTTCTTTAGCCGCTTTCGAAAAACCTTTTTTATTGATAAAGAAATCAAGCAGCGGGCCTGCCTCTTTCAATTTCTCTTTACCGATATTAAACATCTTCAGAAGTGAGTCTGTTGCCTCATAAGCTTCCGGATGTATAAAGGTATTGTCAAACGGATTTTGACCATTGGTAATACGCAGGAATCCGGCTGACTGCTCAAACACTTTTTCACCTAGTCCGGTTACTTCCAGCAACTCTTTCCGATTCTTAAAGCTCCCTTTTTTCTCACGGTATTTTACAATATTCTCTGCAATTCTTTTATTCAGCCCCGAGACATACGTAAGCAAAGAAGCAGATGCAGTATTCACATCCACCCCCACAAAGTTAACGCAGCTTTCAACCACATCATCCAGTTTCTTTGAGAGATACTTCTGATTCACATCATGCTGATATAAACCCACGCCGATGGATTTTGGGTCAATCTTAACCAGTTCCGCAAGCGGATCATGCACACGGCGCGCAATGGATATATTGCCCCTCTGGCTTGCTTCAAGATCGGGGAATTCTTTCTTTGCAGTTTCAGAAGCTGAATAGACCGATGCCCCGGCTTCATTCACAATCAGGTAATGGCACTCAAGCTCATTCTTTTTAATGATTTCAGAAACCAGAAATTCCGTCTCACGGCTTGCAGTTCCGTTGCCTATTGCAATTAAATCAACACGGTATTTTTTTACAAAGTGTATGATGATAGCTTCTGATTCTGCTGTTTTTTTCTTCGGCTCATGCGGATATATGGTTGCCCCCTCTATATACTTGCCGGTTTTGTCAATCACGGCAACCTTGCAGCCGGAAACATACCCCGGATCAATTCCCATAATTGTTTTATCTGAGAAGGGGGGCTGCAGCAGAAGCTGTCGCAGATTACTCGCAAAAATCTCAATTGCGTGAAGGTCTGCTGCTTCGGTCATTACATTCCTTACTTCACGTTCAACCGAGGGGAAGATAAGACGGTGATAAGCATCTGCAATTGTTTCAATAAGTATATCCATAAACACTGATTCAGAGTAAGTCAGGAACGCTCTTTTGATGAGTGCGTGTGCTGAGGCCTCTTCGGCTGAAAGACTGATCTTCAGAAATCCCTCCTGCTCACCCCGGTTCATCGCCAGTATCTGATAAGGTTTCAGCTTTGAAATCTCCGCCTTAAAGTCGTAGTATATAAGATATACTTCCTTTTTCTCTTTTTCCTTCAGCTTCAGATTCTGCGTTTCAAGCTCTTCCTCCCGTGCTTTTGCCGAAACCACGGAGGACTGCTCTGAAAGATATTCTCTTACCACCTTTCTTACATCCGCGCTGTCGCTGATCATTTCCGCGATGATATCCTTAGCACCAAGCAGCGCCTCTCGTCCGCTCTTCACACCCAGCTCCTCATTGATGAACTCAGCGCATTTGGCTTCAAAGTCACCGCTGAACTCCGGATTTTCAAGAATGAACAACGCCAGTGGTTCAAGCCCCTTTGCCTTGGCAATAGTGCCGCGGGTTTTCCGCTTTGGTTTGTAGGGGAGGTAAAGGTCTTCCAACTCCTGCAGTTTAATGCACGCTTCAATTTTCTGGCGAAGCTCATCAGTAAGTTTCCCCTGCTCCTCAATGCTTTTCAGAATGGTTGCTCTCCGCTCCTCAAGCATTTTGAAGTATTGCAGCTTTTCTTCTATTTCACGGAGTATATCTTCCTCCAGCCCATCCGTCCGCTCTTTACGATAACGGGCAATAAACGGGATGGTTGCTCCTTCCTCAAGCATGGTGATAACTTCGTTAGTCTGGCTGAGCTTAAGCCCAAGCTGGGTGGCAATAACTGATGGTATCTGCATAATCCTGTAAAATTTTTAAACCGGTGCTCAAAAAACGGAGAAAGGAGATGTTTTGCAACTTGAAAAAGAGGTAATTTTTATTAGGGAGGTTTTGGGCTCTCAGTAGTTACGGCCCGGTGAGGAGCTCCGGAAAAATCCGGAACTCCTCAGGGAATACAAATTTCGTCTTTTGTCTCCCGGTAAAGAATTACATCCGTTGAAATTTTCAAAAATCATTTTCTTTCCAATTTTCAGGGAATGAGAGGGTTTTCTTTATTCAGAGAAAGGCCTGACCGGTTAATCTCTGTTTAAGTTGCGCTAATCAGGATTTTTCAGGCACACTTTTTGGTTTAAAGGATAAAAGTTACTTAATTTATATTTACAACAGGATTACTGATAATGAAAATTACGGATGAGTGCATAAGCTGCTCAGCTTGCATTGACGAATGTCCCCAGAGCGCAATTTATAACGCCGGCATGGAAGCAGAATACAACGGGTCAATGATCTCCCCTGAAAGCGAAGAACATCCCTGGATAGTTCAGGGGCTTTGTGATGACTGCAAAACTTGTACTGAAGTCTGTCCGGTTGACTGCATCGTTACTGCATAAAAAAGTTCTCCCCCCTCAGAGCATTACGCTCCTTAGTGAATAATGAATAGCAAGACCGCCCCTCTTAGCAGGGGCGGTTTCGTTTTAAAGTGATTGTTTCAATGCGGTGACTTTAGAAAGATTTACCCTGAGCAGCTCTTCCTCCGTTACCCAGTGTATCGTTACTCCCTCCCGCTCCATCTTCCGGTACCATTTAAGCTGCTTGCGGGCGAATTCATAGATGCCGGACTCCAGCTTCTGACGCATATCATTCAGGTTCAGCTCACCCTTCAGATACATACTGATATACTTATACTCCAGCCCGAAGTAGTGTAGTCGTTCATGAGATATACCCCGCACAAGCAGCCGCTCTGCTTCTGCAATCATCCCTTCATCAAGCCGCTGTTTAAGCCGCATACCAATCCTCTGGCGCAGCACCGGCAGGGGATGGGTGATACCGAAGACCATTATCCTCATCGAAGGAAGTGTATATATATCACCGGATGAGGAAGCAATCCTCAGTGCCTTTATCATCCGCGCCCGTTCAAGCAGATCAGTGGTGTTATGAAGCTCAGGCCGGAGCTGCAGAAGCCGCTCGCGGAGTTCCTCACCGGAAAGAGCATCAAGACCGTCATCCACGGGGCTGCTTACGCGCAATTCATAGTTGCGCAGCACGGAGTCTATATACATCGCGCTTCCGCCGCAGAGAACGGGAAGTTTGCCGCGCCCGGTGATATCCTGCCAAGCGGTTAGAAAATCACTCCTGAACCGGAACATATCATAATCCTCCTCCGGCTCATATATATCTATCAGATGATGCCGCACCTCCTCTGCCCCGGTCTGATATTCACTCAGGTCTTTTCCGGTACCCAGATTCATACCCCGGTAAACCTGACGGCTGTCAGCGGAAATGATTTCCCCGTTATGCTTCAGGGCAAAACGTACCGCCGCTCTTGTTTTCCCTGAAGCTGTGGGACCAAGAATCACTGCCAGGGAACCGGCCGGAGTATGTTCTTCAGGCATCATGTCCGCGCTGTATATATCAGTTTCAGTCACACCGGTTATTTCTTATTTGCATTCACGGTAATGCTGAAGATACCGGTTTCATTGCTTCGGAACTGTTGTATCTGCTCATCATTAAGGTACTGCATAAGCACTTCATCAGGCAGAGTTATTACTTTGGTCTTTTTAATAACCGTACCGGTGAAGCCCGCCTTTTCAATCTCAGCCAGATAGTCTTCCTGCTGCATTGCACCCGCAACACATCCGGCATACATTTCCGCGCTTTTCTTTAATTCTGCAGGCAGAGTTCCCTTAAGCACAATATCCGATACACAGAAGTGGGCACCTGGTTTAAGCACGCGGTTAATCTCGGCAAATGCCCGCGTTTTGTCCGGAACCAGATTAAGCACACAATTGCTTATAACCACATCAACTGAGTTTGATTCAACCGGAAGATTTTCGATTTCACCAAGGCGGAATTCAACGTTTGTATATCCGAGCTTCTGATTATTCTGCCGCGCTTTAGAAATCATCTCCGGTGTCATATCAATTCCGATTACATTACCGCTCTCACCAACAATAGCACGCGCCACAAACACATCGTTGCCCGCCCCGGCTCCAAGATCAACAACCGTATCACCCGCTTTCATTTCAGCGTAATCTACAGGCACGCCGCAGCCAAGACCCAGATCTGCCTCTGCCACATATCCGACCTTGTCGTTATATTCATCAGCCATTATCGTATATCCTACAATTTTGTTGTTTGATTCCGGACCGCAGCAGCCGCATCCTGATGTGGCATTTACTGCAATTGCAGC
>JADLAF010000061.1 GCA_020848375.1 Ignavibacteriaceae bacterium | reverse complement strand
TATTCTTATTTAGATTTAGTCTTAATAAGTTATAGATTATTTAAACGACTATCATCTTAATAATACGGAAGTAAATTCGCATGAAACTCCTTCTGATTCTCCTGCTGACTGCTTTCTCGGCCGCCTCAGCTAAGGATAACGATAATAAAAGTTCTTCCCGGCAGCTACAGGACTCTGTCACCCTCCACTTTGACTTCCCCCAGCTTGATGTTGTGGGTGTAAAAGAACGGTTAACTAACAAAATCCCCGGTTCGGCTTCCCTTATTAACAGCCAGACCATGCTCACCTTCCAGCCCCTTTCCGGTAATGAGATTATCCGGACTATGGCAGGGGTGAATGTGGTTGATGAAGAAGGCACCGGACTCCGCCTTAATCTGGGGGTGAGGGGTCTTGACCCAGACCGCTCCCGCACCCTGCTTGTGCTTGAAGACGGCATTCCTGTTGCGCTCGCTCCTTACGGTGAGCCGGAAATGTACTATACACCCGCTATCGAACGGATGACTGGTCTTGAACTGCTTAAAGGCAGCGGCTCAATACTCTGGGGTCCGCAGACCATAGGCGGTGTACTGAATTATAAAACAGTTGACCCCCCGGTTGAGCCATCTTCATATATAAACCTCCGCGGAGGGCAGGGGGGGCTCTTCAGTTTATACGGCTCTTACGGCACTTATTTTGACGGCGCGGGTATTCAGGTTGGCGTGCTTCACAAACAGGCAGATCGCATCGGTACCACAACCATGAATGTTGATGATATCACCGCAAAATTAAAATTCCGCCTGGATGACCGCTCGCAAATTGGCGTTAAACTCAGCTTTTATAACGAAGAGTCGAACTCAACCTATCTCGGTCTCACACAGTCCATGTACGATGCAGGTGACTACTATACCGTAATGGCCCCTCATGACAAACTGAACGTGCGCCGTTACGCCGGCAGCATAAGCCACAATTATATTCTCAGTGAATCATCGTTTATTAAAACCAATATATACGCTTACACCACTTCGCGCAACTGGCTGCGTCAGGATTTCAGCCGCACAAAAGTAACAAATCCGGTTGCCGTTTTTGGAGACACCACCGCGAGCAGGGGAGCAGTATATATGCGCAACAGCACCGGCAACCGCGACCGTCAGTTTGAAGTCCTTGGCGCCGAAAGCCGCTTTAATACTGTCTATCAGTTCGCTGGCATTAGCAATGAGCTTGATGCCGGCGCACGCCTCCTGTGGGAGAAAGCTTATGAGCAGCGCGTTAACGGAAAGAAGTTTAACGCTGTTTCAGGAGACCTGGTTGAAGATGAAATTCGCACCGGCCGTGCGTTCAGCATCTTCGCCCAGAACCGGTTTCATGTCTCACCTGATCTGACTATTACCCCCGGCGCACGGCTTGAAACGTTCTCTTTCCTGCGTGATATATATCGTATCAGTTCAAAGGATACTTCGCTTAAAGGTGAAGATAATATGGTAACCATCATCCCCGGCATCGGTGCTAATTATATGTTAAATGACGCGGTTTCGTTTTTCGCCGGTGTTCATAAGGGGTATGCCCCTCCGCGCATAAAAGATGCTATTTCAAATTCCGGAACCTCGCTTAAATTAGATGCTGAGGAAAGCGTTAACTCAGAGATTGGGATGCGCTGGCAGTCCCGCTCACTTGAGTTTGAGCTGACTTATTATCTGCTCGATTTTTCAAATCAGGTAATTCCTGTTTCGCAGTCATCGGGCGGATCCGGAACCGGATATGTTAATGGCGGAGCAACCAGCCATTCAGGTGTTGAGTTCAGCATCTCGCACCGCTCACCGTATTTGTTCGGAAATCTTTTCAGCATCAGCACTTCATTTAATGCAACATACAGTAATGCAGTTTATAGCTCAGACCGCTTTGTGTCTGAAGGCGGCTCGGTATATAATGTGAACGGAAACCGCCTTCCCTATTCACCGGAGGTGATAAGCAATCTTAATGTATGCTTTCTGTTCGGCAGCGGGCTTTCGCTTAACGCCGGAGTAGTATATACGGCAGAGCAGTATGCAGACGAGCTTAACACCGCTGCGCCGGATGCTGCCGGTGAAACCGGACTCATCTCCGCCTACACACTGCTTGATTTCACAGCACGCTACAGTGTTGCCACGCTCGGCAGCAGCATTTATGTTTCGGTAAAAAATGCCGGTGATCTCCGCTACATTGCCAGCAGAAGACCACAGGGGATTAAAGCCGGCATTCCTCGTATGATAACCGCCGGAATTGAAACCTCACTATAGGTTTAACCTCTTCAGAATACAAACCGCCCCGGTATGAAAATCTCATACCGGGGCTTTTTTTCTTTCCGGTTTCATTATTCTGCAAAGTTTCCGCCCCTACTTCGAAAAACACGTAGTTTTTATAAAAATCTACGTGTTTCCCGAAGTTCATACTTTGGTTTTTCACGGTCAGTTTCCTCCTCGGTAACTACTAATGGTTCTGTTCTGTTTTATATGAAAGATGCTTTTTTGGGGGGCACTCCCTGTAAAATCTTTGTATTTAAGCAAAAAATGAGCATTTTTTAATGCCATCAGTCCAAAATCCCCTAATGAAATTGGGCTGTTTCTGATCTGAGATGGTCTGTGTATCACTGCTTATGTTCCTGCCAGTCCTGTTTCACGCTTCGTAAAACACGTAGTTCGCCCAAAAAATTACGTACTTTTCCTTATTTTTTCGCTTACCGCATGCTCCTAATTTTGTACTCAGTTAAACGCAAAATTTCGTTTAGCCGGTATGCGGAAACTGTTTCCGCTGGTTTTCTACTTCATCGGTCGGGTTGTTCACCTTTTGGGGAGCGTGTGAATAAAATACCTCCGGGAGAAACTGAAGACCGGAACTGTCAGATCAGTCCTTCAGCTCAAGATGGCCGAAACGGATCATTAATTCTACCGCATTTACCCCAACGAATTCTGTTTTAGTTTCTTCAATGCAAACGGGCAGGATTTCGCTTAATACAATCAGCCGGGCGGGCACAAAAATTTGCACAGACAGAGCAGCGGGGTAGTGTTCGTCTGTGTCTGGGCTTGAGACTCCTTGAGTTTAATTTTTTTGTCCGCCTGACGTTTTCAGAAGGGAGTTCCTTTATGCCTCTTTCAGTGTTTCTCTTTATCATCTATGTATTAGCATGGGTAATGGTATCACTGCGTCAATTTACCGGGCGCTATAATTTCATCTTTATCACCTATGCAATAATCGAGCTGGTTCAGCTTGCTGAACATTTTTTGCTCAGCCGCTATGATTATCTTCTGACCGGTGCTCTGGGTTTTGCCGTTATTTTTGCTCTGTTCACAGGAAGAAACCGGAAACTAAGACCGCCCGGCATTGTTCTTTTGTGCACCGCGCTCGTCTCACTTCTGCTCCTGCCTGATTTCCGGTCTGGTTTATCTCTTATTATCTTACAGCATGCAGTTATTTTTATTATCCTGCTCTGGGATGCTTTCTCAGATATGAAAAACACCATGGAAATTAATTTATTCTATGTGTTTATGTTGCTTAATGAAATTAACGCAATCTTTATGTACCTGAGTCTGCGGTTGTCTTCCGGTCATCTGAGCGATGTTTCGCAGCTCCAGGTTATGATGGGCACCTGCATTGCCCTCTGGTTCATCATTTTCCGTTATGACCGGCCGAAGTTGGGGATTAAAATCTGATTATGGGCGATACAGAATTTTCATTAACGTTTGTTGATATAATATTCAGTCCTGTTTCTTATTCTGTTCTGCTGGTCACTTTTATTTATGCAACATTTTATTATACTATAAAGAAAGGGCTGATACCCCTTGAGCAAAAACACGCCGAGGAAAAGAAAAGACTTGAGCGCGAAAAAGATGAACTCCGCTCCCTTTTCAGCGATCTTGACCCTAATCCGGTAGTACAGACTGATGATCAGGGATATATACTCCTGACCAATCAGCGGGCCCAGGAGGTGCTTCGGCTGCCGCCCGAAAAAGGAGGTCTGCTCTTTGACCTCCTGCCTGAAATACCGCGGATTGATGTGGGGTTGTATATACGCGAAAACAGAAATGAATCAGCAGAGCTTAATATCTTCGGTGAGCATTATCTGGTTTACTTCCGCGGGCTTGAACGGCTTAATCTGCTTCAGATATATTTTAACAACATTCATGAACTTAAGACCAATGAGCTAAAGGTTAAAGAACTGACCGAACACATGAGTTTTTTACAGGAGCACGAACGGGAGAGAATTTCACGCGAGTTGCACGACGGGCTCAGCCAGTCACTCACCTCGGCAAAGATGCTTGCAGCCAAAATTTTTGATATAAAAGACTCCCCCCAGCTCGCTCCGGTATGTGATGAGCTTACCAAAGAGCTTGATCTTACCATTGTAAGTCTGAAAGACATTGCGCTTAACCTTAGACCCAAGATGCTTAATGAGTTCGGTTTGGATGCAACGCTCCGTTCATTGGTGAAGCGTATATCACTTGCCTCAGGAAAAACAGGCGAGTATCAGTCACTCGGTCTTGAAGGACGCCTTGACTGGAAACTCGAATCAACACTTTACCGAATGACCCAGGAGCTTCTTAATAATATCGTTAAACATTCCGGTGCTGAAAGTTTTTCCGTTCAGGTCAACAGGGAAGGAAGCCGTGTTATTCTTCTGGTTTCTGATAGCGGACGCGGGTTTGATTTTAAACAGTATCAAAGCTCCGCCACACTGCGCGGATACGGTCTCTTTAACCTGAAAGAGCAGGTTGCTTTTTTTAACGGACGGCTTGAGGTTATCTCATCCCCCGGTCAGGGGACTGATGTTATTATAGAATTACTTGAGCAGAACAAATGAGCAGCGTAGTCAGCAAACGAAAACTTCTTATTGTAGATGACCACGAGATGGTGCGGAAGGGTATTTGGAGTCTGATTAAAGACTTAAACAGCTTTAGCGAGTTCAGGGAGGCCTCAAGCGGCGCCGAAACAATAAAGATTGCCGCTGAATATAACCCTGATTTCATTTTTGTTGATATCAGTCTGCCCGATATTCTCGGTACGGAGCTGATACAGAAGCTTCGGGACTCCGGCTATAAAGGATATATACTTGTTCTAACCATGCACGATGAAGAGGAGTATATTTACCGCAGTTTTAAGGCCGGCGCCTCCGGTTTTCTCCCTAAATCTTCAGAAAAAGAGGAGATTGAAAAAGCAATTTATGCCATTATCGGGGGTATCGAGTTTTATATCCGGAACATGAACCGCGATCAGGTGCGCGCCTTTATTGCCAACTATGATGAGGCGTATAAGGATACTCTGCTGCTTGAAAATGTTATTCTCACCAACCGCGAGCGCGAAGTGCTGCTTATGTTATACAGAGGTCACTCTATGGAGGAAGCAGCAGACGCAATGAGTCTGAGCACCCGTACCATTGAGGTCTATCGCACAAATCTTCTTGCTAAATACCGGTGTAAAAATATGCAGGAATTGTTTTATCTTGTGCGCTCAAATGAATTTCTTTTGCGAAAATTAGGAGAGATAAAGTAACCCCGTGGGCGGGGGAATTTATATATATTCTTGGGTACCGGAACGCCAATAACCGGTGCTTATCCGGGTCTTTCTGAACGAGCAAAGACCCGGAACCTTTTTTCACCAGATTATACACAAACACTCCTGGCGGTTCAACACGCAACGGAGCTCATGCTGCGTACTTACCGTCAGTTTTGCGTAAGAGCGGGTGCCGGGTTTTGCGGAAAATAAAAAAAGGTCATGCAACTCCCGTTTTCCGGGAGCGCATGACCTTTGCAATTTTAAAGAGCTGGTAACTAAATCTTATTTGATAATTTTCAGTTCAACGCGTCTGTTGAGTGCGCGACCGCTTTCAGTATCATTATCTGAAATCGGGTTTGCAGTACCGTATGCTTTAACGCTTAAGCGTGAAGCGCTGATACCTTTTGCAACAAGATATTTCTTAACCGCATCTGCTCTTTCCTGAGAAAGCTTTGTGTTCGCGTTAGAATTTCCGATTCCGTCAGTAAAGCCGCCGATTTCAACTTTCATATCGGGGTTTGAAATAAGAACCAGCGCATTCTGCGCGAGCAGTATATAAGCATCCGAACGGAGAGTGGAACTATTTGAATCGAAGTTAATGCTTACAAGCTGTTTGGGGGCGTTGTCACCGGACTGATAGATAACAGTCGGGTCATTTTTCATGCCTTTAAGTTTACGGTCAACCATATCTTCTATGCGGTCATAGTCAACGTTAAACTTGCTGTAATCAACTTCAGTTCCCGGCTTCTGGGCTGCATCAATCATTTTCTTGATTTTATCGTAATCAATTTCGGCTTTTACCAGACCGGAAGGAAGCTGCGGAACAACCGGTTTGCCTCTTTCCCAGTAATAGTTCACGCCGATTGAGGTTGATATATATGAATCCAGTGTGCCGCCGAAAAATCCGCCCACGGGACCCTTCACTCCGTCAAACTTGTCGGTTGAAAGGGTTGACTGTTTAACCTGAGCGTGAATTTCAAATTCATCATTCAGATAATACTGTCCGCCGATAATAAAAGCCGCGCTTACATCAGTAAAGGATATTCCGTCTTTTTTAACGGTTGAGTTTTTAATATCCTGAACATATCCGTAACCGCCCACACCGGCATAAACGCCGAATTTATCGGAAGTTTTAAACCTGAACAGATATTCAAAACCGAAGAACGTTGAAAAGTTTTCTACCGGGCTATCCTGCGCGCTGAAATCCATAAATTCAACGATGAACCGGAGTGAATTGGTGGGATCAAAATCCCGCTGTACAAATATATGTCCGCCAAAATCCCAGAATTCCGTTGTAATGTCCGACATATATCTTGGTGAAGTCATACCTGCACCGACAGACCAGCCGTTTTCATAATTCTGAGCAGACAGCGAAACAGAGAGAAGGAAAAGAACCGTAAGTAGTTGTTTGAGCTTACCCATTGTAAAACCTCTTAAAATTAAATAATTACCCCGTCCGGT
>JADLAF010000060.1 GCA_020848375.1 Ignavibacteriaceae bacterium | reverse complement strand
ATGGAAAGACCCAAACGGACTCCGCGGCTGCGGGTTTTTTCATGTGCTGGATGATCAGATTGTTTTTCAGCGCGGTTATTGGGACAAACTCTCCTTCTTCCGCCTGCAGAATCTGCCGCTGCCGTAAAAATTCCTCTTTGCGCCTTATCGTCTTTGCGCAAGGTCTCTTCCTCCGCTCGACCCTTAGCCAGAGTGCCCAGAAAACAATAGCTATTCAATTACATTAGAGTCTGGTTATAACCTGAATTTTAAAAAACATGGTTCTTATTGTCCGCATATTTGTTATATTTGCATACATTTTGAACCATTTTATGGAAAAGACAGCCAAACTTCTCAATAAAAACCGGGGTTACGCCCGGATGCAGGACTTTAAGTCCGCAGGCATTCATACCCGTGAAGTCGCATCTGCTTTGCAGCGCGGGACTATTGAAAAATTCGCTCCCGGCAGATATAAACTGATCCGCTATGATTGGGATGAATTTGCCGGTTTTACTGATATCGCTGCACTCAGACCTGACGCGGTTATCTGTCTTGAATCTGCGGCTGAATATCATGGGCTTACAACTCTCAATCCATCGGTTATTACGGTTGCTATACCCCGGAATACCAGGAAATTCTCGCTTGAGCACCCACCGATCAGAATTCATTTTTTCTCTCCCAAACAATATAAAACTGGCATTCTGACCGGAATCGGTAGCGGAGGTAAGTTTCAGGTTTATTCAGCAGAAAAAACCATAATTGATCTTTTCCGGTTCAGGAATAAAACCGGGATGGATATACTTCTTGAGGTCCTTAAGAATTATACAAACCGGAAGGACCGGAACATAAATTTGCTCACCGCTTACGCAAAGCAATTCAGAGTTTACAAGGAATTTTTTCCATATATACAGGCAATGGTGGCATGAAACCGCGGGAAGTGAAAGACATCCACGTCTCCGTAAAGCAAAAGCTCTATGCCTCTGCAAAGAAAAGAAACGAAGACTTTAATGCAATTCTGCGCAGATATTTTCAGGAAAGGTTTCTTTACAGGGTCTCGGTTTCAAGGTATGCGGCAAATTTTATCCTTAAAGGAGCGCAACTTATTATAGCGCATCACGCTGATGCAGGGAGAACAACAAAAGATATTGATTTCCTCGGAATCAATTTTCCGTCTGACCGCTCCCGCTTAACGACTGCTCTGAAGGAAATTGCAGAAATAGAATATCGTGATGGAGCAGCATATTTACTGGACGAGGAGAGAACGGAAGATATTCTCGAAAAAACTACCTATAAAGGACTGAGATTTTATCTGAACTGCCGGCTCGGCAGCGTCAAGAGCAACATCCAGATTGATATTGGATTTGGTGATAAAATATTTCCCCATCCAGAGTTGATGAATTACCCTGTCATCCTTCCCTTTGAGTGTCCCCGGTTGTTTGTATATACGCTTGAGTCGGCTATTGCAGAAAAATTTGAAACAATCACTGCATTAGGGTTGGTGACCAGCAGAATTAAAGATTATTTTGATCTGTATTATCTGGCCACTAACAAAAGTTTTAACAAGCAGGTCCTCAGAGAGGCGGTATTGCAGACTTTCCATGAGCGTGGCACTTCCCTTGGAGGAGCAGAGTATATTCTGGAGCCGGGGTTTGCTCTCAGCCAGCCGCTGCAGAAAATGTGGGAAATATATCTAAAAAAGAGACCGTCAATTAAATCCATATCTTTTGTTGATGCACATCATGTAATTAATCTTTTTCTCTCTCCGATTATTGAAAATGTCAGGAATTTAGAAGATTATCAGTGGATACCCTCTTCACTGAGCTGGAGAAGACTGGAATCTAACGGAAAAATGAAAACTGATTAAGCCGCTCATACAAATGATTACCCCTTGTTTCTCTCATGGTTTAATGGACATATCCAAGATCCTCCCCCACAGTATGCGTCAATATAATTTAATACTCTGTGTAACTCAGCATTTTTGCCACGACGGATTGCTGACTCTGCGTTAAAAAATTCCGGCTATTCCTTCACTCTCGAATACGTAAACTCAACCGCCTTTGCTTCCTGCTCTCCCGGCTGAATGTTATACATTGTCATAACAAGAGTGTCTGCATCCGGCTGTTCAAGTGTGGTGCGCCAGCCCCAGCGAACATCCGGTGAACCGGCAGCATAGCTCCCCAGTACTGAGTATATACCCTCTTCCATCTTTCCATCAGAAAGCAGGATATTCGTTCCGTTATGAAAACTGTCTATCCATGCAGTCTGAAACTTCTCCTCAGAAAAACTGGCGCCGACTATCATTAGACCGGAGTGTTCCTTCCCCTGAAGTGAAGCCGTATATTCATGTATAACAAACAAACCGCCAAGCGCCTGATATACTTTTCCCTCAACCGTGGACTCATCAGTCAGAACGTCCGGCTCAAACCAGGTGCGCGAAGTGCCCTTCCAGTTACCGCACATATCTGCAAACTTTTTATGGTGACCGTCTTTTAACGAATCCTGAAATTTACTCATTGCCTTCTTCCTTAGTTAAGTTTTACAACAGATTCAACTGCACCAAGCAGTGAGTCATCCTTTATATACTTCAGTGCTTTAGCAATATCATCATGCAGGATGCGGTCTTTGCCCAAATGCGGAATCCGTTCACGGATGAACTGATACGCGGCACCGGTGCCTTTTCCACAGGTGAGCGGTTTAAGAAAATCAATTGCCTGACAAGCAGTCAGTATTTCAATAGTAAGAACATTCT
>JADLAF010000059.1 GCA_020848375.1 Ignavibacteriaceae bacterium | reverse complement strand
GCGTTATATACTTTCAGCACTACTTCTGAAGCTTCAGGCAGTGAGAAAGAAATAACGGTTGAAGGGTTGAACGGATTCGGATAGTTCTGGCTGAGTGCGTAGTCAGTAACTGTGCTTCCAGATACGATATCTTTATCTTTTACATCAGTGAGGATATATCCTGCGCCTGAAAGCCAGCTTGCCCATCCCTGAGTCCAGTCAGTGTTACCAAAAGCACCTACGTGGCTTCCTCCTGCTGCGTCAAAGAAACCGTCTGCCGGTGGTGCGATTGCTCCGGTCAGTGCCGGTGAACCTGCCTTAGGCATGAAGTTCGGTGCATTCAGGTTGAACGGATCAGTAATCCCTGCTCCTGAATTTGCTGTGAAAATTCTGCCTGAGTTGGTTGTGGTAAACCATGCTACCGGATCCCATGAAAGATTCGGTGAACCGGTTGTATCAATTGCTTTTGATGTTGCTCCGGCAATAATGCTGTTCTTCACGTAATTTGTTCCGTTGATAGCACCGTTAATGGTTCCGCTTCTGTCAAGCAGTACTCCGGTTGGCCAGCCGATAATCAGTGTATTGCTGATCTTGTTCTGTGAGTTTCTTCTCAGATGCATGCCTCTTCTGTAAAGACTGTTTACCGTTGAGGTGTCTGCTGCTTTCGGTCCAACCATGGTTACGTTAAACCAGGTAGGTGAGGTTATCGGGGTATTGCCTGAACCTGAACCGTCGTTATCTGATTCAAAGCCGTTTGACTGTGACTGATCTGCAATAAGCGGGTCTCTTACTGCCAGCAGATACTGAAGCTTTCCGGAGAATCCGAAATCAGTATCAAAGTCATCATCCCATCCGCGGTATGCGATAAGATATTTTCCGTTTACATTGCCGCCAAACCATTCGAATGAATCGTCTCCTGAGTAGCTTACCTGAATGTGCTCAAGTACTGTTCCTGCACCAACACCACCCATGGTTAAACCATTGATTTCGTTGTTTGGTGAGAAAGCAATACCTGGATATTCAATTCTTACATAACGCATGCTTCCGCTGTTATCGTTAGGATCGCTTCCGCCGTAGCTGTCGCCAGGTCCTTCAATAGAGGCAGTTCCGCCCGGTACGTTTATCGGTGCATTACCAAGAAGGATGATTCCGCCCCAGTCACCGTAAGTCGGCTGACGGCTTGAGCCCTGCTTTGCGAATTCTGAGGTGAATACAATCGGCTGGGATGCTGTACCGTTGGCGATCAGCCTTCCGCCCGGTTTTACGATAAGTGAACCCTGGGTTGAGTTCTCACCAAAGATAACCGTTCCCGCCTGTATGGTAAGGGTTGCTCCTGACTGAACGCGTACAAACCCGCGCAGCATATAGGTCTTGTTTGAAGTAAGTGTAACATTTGTTGTTATATCACCTTGCAAAACTTCCTGAGACCAGCCAGAAACAGCCAGAATCAAGAACATGATGAGCAAGAAAGATTTTTTCATTATATCTCCGTTATTGTTTTTTATTAGAATGCGAAACTCATTCCAAGTGAAAAACTGATATTAGTTTTGTACTCTTCAACTACTTTTTCGCCGAATGGAGTTTTCTGGACGAAATTGTAATCCTGAGCTAATAAGTCTTTCGCCGCAGCTTTTACAGCTAAATTCTTAAATATTTTTTTCGAAAAAGAGAAATCTATCTGATCTCTTGATTTCTGGATAATATCACCAATATCAGTTGTACCAACCTTATTAATTCTGTCACCTACTTTATTGTAGGTCAGTGATGAATTTATGCCGTTCTGAAAATCATCATAATAGAATCCAACGTTCAGGATATAATTGGCCTGTCCCTGAAGCGGTCGTTCGCTGGTCTGAAAACCTTCAATACCAGAACTGCCAAGTGTTATTTTTGAAGAGATAAGACTGAGATTTCCGACTAAAGAAAGGTTGGATATATAATCCGAAATGAACCCCATTGACTTGCGCAGTTCCATCTCAAAACCATAGTTTTCTGCTTTATCAGCATTCTTGTATGAGCGAATAGGTTCGAGTGCTGAGGAAGCAGTAAGTATTTGCTCAATAGGGTCAACAAACGATTTGTAGTAGAGACTGAGGGCAAGCAGTTCGCCAGGCCCCATAAAAAGCTCATATCTGAAATCATAGTTGGTAACAGTTGTCCTTCGTAAGGACTCATTACCAATTACTAATTCATTAGCGAGGAAGTCAAAATAACTGAATGGCGCAAGCTCTCTGAACTCAGGGCGCGCAAGCGTTTTTGAGAATGCAAATCTGAAGTTAGTAATATCATTAAAGAGATAGGTGATGCTCACAGCAGGAAGGATATCTGAGTTTGCATTATCAATTGATACCGGCTGGTCTGTCTGTGATTTTGAAAGGAGGCGCTGCTGAGAGTTTTCAAGACGAGCACCGAATATCATTCTCACTTTATCAATTACTTCCCAGTCAAACATCAGGTACGAGGCAAATACACTCTGTTCAGATGAATAACTGTCAGAAGGTTTGGTGATTTCGACTATCTGAATAAATCTGTTTTCAAAATTCTCCGGCTGAAAAATTTCCTCAACTGAGCGTTGCAGTACGGTATCCTCACGGAAAAAGCTGCCTCCGGGTATATTTTTAAAGCCGAAGCTGCGTGCGTTAAAAGAGCGGTTTTTGTCGTCATACCCCAAGCCAAACTTCAGGGTCGGCATATTTCTTTCAGCAAACGGTTTCATGGTTACACTGAAATTAGCACCGGTGTTCTCATCATCCAGATCAGAAAAAAACCGTGAGGCAAGTGACTGATCTAACTGAAAACGAAGCGGCTCTTCAGGATCATCATTATTCTTTGAATAGATATATCTTCTGTTATCCGGTTCATCACGGAATGATTTTGCGAAACTGGTATTCCACTCAAGATTGATTCCGTTCAGCAGATTGAAACGGTGCTCGCCAATAAGCTGATGCGAGCGGAGAATTCTGGAGACAAATTTAAGGTTATTGGTTTCGCGGTACTGTCCGTATATCAGATAATCACCTTTATACTGAGTTACCTCATCATCACCACTCTGATTATAGATATTCTTAAAACTGATCTTATCCTTATTGGCAGTCTTAAAGCTGATATTGGCAAGTGCACCCCAGACAACTGAATAGTTGTAGGTTGAACCGCCGTATTCATAACGGAGACCTTCGTATGTGTATGCCCGTTTTTCCAGACTTTTAATATCAAACGAACTGGCATAAGAAAGTGAACCAACCAAACCGAGTGTATTTCCGTCAAATTCATACTTGTCGCCTATACTCAGTTTATAACTTCCGTTGACCATCGATTTTTTATCTTTAAGATCCCAGTTGTTCTTAAAACCGAGACCGATAACTTTAAGAGCACTGTCTGAATTGACCCCGTTAAAATTTCCGGGGGTCAGCTTAAAGCCCGGGACTAAAGATGGCAGCGCCCTTGTGCCGTCATCCTGTCCAAGCCAGTCTTGCGAACCAGACTGATAGCCCATAAATGAGGCAAGATTATTTGATTCATTATATCCGGCTGAGTAAGAAAAATCCCAGAAGAATGCCTGAGGGAACTCAAGAGTCTGAATCTGCACCAGACCGCCAGAAAAATCCGCCGGTTTATCCGGGGTAAATGTTTTTGCGGTTACCACGTTTTCGATCAGACTTGCCGGAAAGATATCATAGGAGAAACTTTTTTTCTCAGGATCAGTTGACGGCAGATTCGCGCCGTTAAGAAGCGTGTTATTGTAGCGGTCGCCTATTCCACGTATATACGCATACTTCCCGTCTGATATGGTTACACCGGTCATGGTTTTCAGAATATCGGTACCATCGCTGCTGTTATTCTTTTTAATAAGCTCAGCGCTGATTCCGTCAACTATATTGATAGAATTTTTCTGAATCTTAAGAACCGCCGCCTCTGAATTTCTCATCGCCTCAGCAGTAACAACAACCTCCTCAAGCTGCGTTGCCGATGTGACCATGGAGATATTCAACTGAGCTTCCTTACCCGCCTCAATTTTAACATCCTTAATGATGAGGGTCTGATATGAGATGTAAGAAACCTTTAGTTCATAGTTACCTGGCTCCAGATTTCTGATACTGTAAACTCCATCAATATCAGTGGAAGCCCCGATTGCAGTACCGGAAACAAGAATGTTTGCCCCGATAAGCTCCTCATTTGTCTGCTTATCGGTAATCTTTCCGGTTACTGAACCTTTATTTTGAGCGAAACCTGTACCTGCCATAATAAGAATGGCAAGCAAAGCCGCATAAACACGTTTTGACATTTTTTTCCTTAAATATTTTTTACCTTCGACACCCCAAAATTACCGTTCCAATGTTACCTTAATGTTAAGACAGGGTTAACAGAGTGTTAATCTTTTATTGGGGGGTGCCGGTATCTATTAGCGGGAAAAGCAGGCGGGGGTAAAAAGGGAGTATGGCAAGAAAAATGAGTCTGCTGAAAGACTCATTTTAATTGTAAAATATTATGGAAAAAAGTGAGGTAAATCCAGGATTTTTGGAAATATGGATATTCCCTGAATGGTAAGGTTTATGTAGAAAATTTCCTGGTTTCATTGGAATTCATCATTCTCAGTGATTTTGATCATCCATCGGTTAAGTGCATGATTCTTACCTATTCTATTAAAGAATATTCAGATGAACTTAACTCGATTAAGCACCCAGTCCCCTGCCCCGTATTTCCCCTTAAATCTTTAATACAGTATCTGCCTCAATCTCTTTAAAGATATCTTTAAGCGATTCAAGATAAATTTCTTCAATCTTTACTTCCGGAGGATTAAACGGATAAAAGAAAATCAGCAGTGCCTGAGTCCACTGTTCAAGCTGGGCTGTTCTTTGATAATGTTTAATCTTATTTCCTTTTCTGTCAGATACATCCACAGTGAATATATAATCCCACGAATATGCCATAGGTACTACTGAAAGTGTTGTCCAGGCAAACAGATCTGCGAGGAAATGTTTCGCGAAAGAGTGTTCCCGGTGCATGACTACAGTAATGGTATAGTCACTGGCCTCTTTAAGACTGTCCCTCATCCTTCTCCGGTTCACATTATCAATATCATCATAGGCATCGGTGAATGTTGCAAATGATTTTACATTACTTAACTGCTTCATTGATTCCTGAAGGATATCCTTAAAACCCCGGCGGGGTTGGATAATCTTCGGGACAACATCAAATCCCTTTGACTGCTCAAAATGACTGAAATAGAAAAAAACCGTAACAGGACTCCGTTCTGTGGTCTGCTGATTAGTATGGGTATAAACTCCCTGAATATCTGACCTGAAGGACATACAGCCGGAAATGAACATGCAAAGAAGAATAAAGATGGAAGGAAAAAGCAAGGACCTGGAAAAACGTGTCATGATCGCTTATCAGCTTTCTGAAAACATAGTTGATTGGTACCACAAAACTACGCAAAAATGAGACAGATTATTCCCCGTCCATCACTAAAAATACACTCACGCCTGATTCACTGCCCGACAAACGACCTGCAACTCTTATCTTAGGTTTGAAATATTACAAATTATTAAAGGAAAGACCATGATCAGAACCGGATCAGCCCAGTGGAATGGCAGCGGAAAGGAAGGAAACGGAACGCTATCAACTCAAAGTTCCGTGCTTAACAATATACAATACAGCTTTAACTCAAGATTTGCAGAAGGAATCGGCACTAACCCGGAAGAGCTTGTAGCAGCAGCACATGCAGGATGCTTTTCCATGAAGTTCTCCTTTGTGCTCGGCGCCGCCGGCTTCATCCCAGAGGTGATAAATGCGGCCGCTAAACTGAAATTTGAAAACGGCACTGTTGAGAATATCCACCTGGAAGTTACGGCAAGAGTCCCTGGAATAGATGCTGCCAAATTCCAGGAATGTGCGGCAGATGCCAAGGAAAACTGTCCGATTTCCAAGCTTTTGAAGACAAATATCACCATGGAAGCAAAACTGGTCTGAGAAAAAACCGGTCTGGGTACTTTAAAAAATCAGAAAAAACCCTTATATTTGTAGTCCTGATTTTTTATGCGCCCATAGCTCAATCGGATAGAGCAACAGCCTTCTAAGCTGTAGGTTAATGGTTCGAGTCCATTTGGGCGTACGGAATTTTATGGTGAGTGTAGCTCAGTTGGTTAGAGCACCAGGTTGTGGCCCTGGGGGTCGTGGGTTCAAATCCCATCACTCACCCCAAATTTTGCTTCCGGATTTCAGAAAAAACCCTTATATTTAAAATCTGTTTGCAAAAAAATCCGGCCCCATCGTCTAGTGGTTAGGACATAGCCCTTTCACGGCTGTAACAGGGGTTCAAATCCCCTTGGGGTCACCACTCTTAAGAAAGCTCATCCGATAAGGATGGGCTTTTTCGTTTTAAATAAATTGGTTACTTTTCCCTATGGAAAATTGTAATTCATGGATCCCCTCTTATGCTTAACCAGGCAGAGATTCAAAAAATAAAAGAACTGCTGCTTGAAGAACAGAAGATTGAAAAGATCATTCTGTTCGGCTCCTATGCCAGAGGAAGTGCGGATCAATACAGTGATGTTGATCTCATGGTGGTCACGGAGGAGCTGCCGGATCGTGCAGCTCTTATGAGAAAACTTAGACAAAAACTTCTTGTCCTCCCTTATGATTTTGATGTCCTTGCCGTAACCCCGGATGAGTTTGAACGGGATGCACAGATCACTGGAACCATAGCCAGATACGTGGCTCAGGATGGAAAGATAATTTATGCCAACGCCTGAAGATATAAATGAATTTGATGTTCTCACAAGTCAAACTTTCGATCCGACGCTAATCGTTTTAATCGTTGTTTTAGCACTTCAACTTTTTGGAAGACTTCATTTATTAAAGGCTTCAAAAGAGTATTTTAATGTTTCTGCCTTATGACTCAAAAATATAATAAAAATTTCTGTAAATAATTGAAAAAGGAACAATTATGCCTTTCGGAGAATTAATTCAGTTGGATATTCGTGAAATATGGACCTTAGAAAGAGATTTTTCAAGTTGGCTTGCAGAGAATCTAAATGTACTTGGCGAACAAATAGATATTGAACTTGAACTTATACGCACTGAAGCTCCAGTACAAAATTTTGCAGCTGACATTTTAGCACAGGATATAGCAACAACAAATAGAGTAATAATTGAAAATCAATTCGGGGTTTCGAATCATGATCATTTGGGAAAAATGCTCACTTATGCAGCAGGTTATGATGGTTATATTTGTGTATGGATTGCTGAGAGTTTTCAGGAAGCTCACATTAAATCATTAGAATGGTTAAATGAGCGAACCGATTCACGTACTCAATTCTTTGCGTTTGAAATTATTGTAATTAGAATTGATGATTCAAGACCTGTTTTTCAATTACGAAATCAGGTGAAACCCAATAACTGGCAGCGCACCATTCAAGAGACGATCAACACTTCATTGTCACCAACACAAGTGTCATATCAACAATATTTTCAAATTCTTATTGATGAGCTTAGATCTTCACATAATTTTACAAGGGCAAGAGCCGGTCAACCACAATCCTGGTATTCATTTTCAAGTGGTGCTCGCGGATTTACGTATGGAATGAGCTTTGCACAAGGTGATCGAGTCAGAGTAGATCTTTATATTGACACGCAGGACTTTGCTAAAAACAAAGCAATATTTGATAATTTGTACAGTAATAAACAAAGATTTGAAAATTCATTCGGACAGGAGTTTTCATGGGAAAGACTAGACAATAAACGTGCTTCGCGTATTGCGGTATATCGTGAAGGACATATAGATTCTCAACAAACGGTTTTAGACGAAATACGCAATTGGTCGATAGAAAACTTATTAAAATTCAAGAGGATATTCACACAGGAATTATTAAATACACTTCGCGATCAATTTGAAAATGATAATAATTAGGAAAAGGTGGTTTTAAATTTGCTGTATAAATAACCAAATTCAACAAAGTACATCTGTACAAATAGGTTTTTTTCGCTTTAAAGCTTTTCCTTATTTTTCTGCTGTCCGGAATCTAAACTAATTTTTCATTGTTTTCAGGGAGTTCGCATGAAACGGTTCGGTGCTCTTACAGTTCTGTTCATTTTTTCACAATTCTTTTTATTCACGGGCTGCGAAAGCAATGATAACCCGGTCACGCAATCAGGTGAGGCTGATCAGCGGTTAATTGGAACATGGCTTAGTATAGATACTCTTCCCGGAATTCTTCCCCCTTATAATCTTTCAGTTAACTCGATTACCATAACCGCAGATAAAAAAATATACCGTAACGGGTGGGAGCTGTCTACCGGCAAATTACTGCCAATTGAGACATACTTT
>JADLAF010000058.1 GCA_020848375.1 Ignavibacteriaceae bacterium | reverse complement strand
TTAGGTGAGATCATCGGTGCGCAATGTTTTCCTGTTGCGGTGATAATCGGTAGCGGAGAGATTCCATAATCAATACCCGCATTGCCGTAACTTGACCATGACCAGTCACCATTGATAATCATTCCTGCTCTCCCCTCTTTGAAGAGTGCATCAGCTACATTATAATCAGCTTCATTTGGAATTATTTTATGAACATCACGCAGTTCTTTGATGAAGTTAAGACCTTTTACCATTTCAGGAGTATTAAGAGTTGGCCTGCGGGTTGAGTCAACCACCCAGCCATTAAATCCGGTAAGGAATGGCACAAAGAAATAGGGCTCGGTATAGTTCCAAACCAGACCATACTGATCCGGTCTGCCATCACCATTTTTATCTATCGTCAGTTTCTTGCCGAGTTCGATTAATTCTTTATCTGTAGTGGGCGGCGTTTTAACCAGAGCTTTATTATATACAAGAGTAAGGTGATTACCCAGTTTATCTGCAAGCTGCCATACGTGACCCCCGGAATATATCAGCGCTTTATCATTAAAATTAGCAAGGTACTCAGCAGTAAAAACCGAATCAAGCGGTTTTATAATTTTAATTTCTTCAAACGGGCCGATCTGATCAGAAGGTCCATAGACAAGATCAGGACCTTGTCCGCCGATTGCGGCCACAATAAAGCCGGAACGCATTTCCTCAGTCTCTTTAAAGAGCTGCTGAATTTTTATTCCGGGATTCTGAGCCGTGAAACGGTCTATCTGCTCCTGAAGCTGCTGGGTCTCCTCAGGTCTCATGGTATGCCAGATAACTATTTCATTATCCGGCTTTTCATTACCACAGCCGGAAAGAAAAAATAACAGAATAGGTAAGAGTAATACTAATTTTTTCATTTTTGATTCAGCTTAAATAAAATGAAACCACCGTTATTTATGTGTACGCGGGAAAGAACATATACCCCGTCCCTGATCTCTAATTCCGGGAATACCAATCCCCTGAATTTATCTGATTCAATCTCCCATCTGACAAGTCTTTCATATAATCTTTTATGTTTCACCGTAAACCCGTCAAAATATTTTACATCAAAGGTCAAATCACGATAAGATTTGCCTGAATTATTCACTATTCCCAGGTACCACTCATCACCTGAGTATCTGAGGAATGCAAGAACAGTGCCGGTGCGGTCAGTAAACATACGAAGGGAATTGTTTGAAGAATCATGACGTGCATATAATACCGGATTCGCTTTTCTCATTGTAATAAGATCGCGGTAAAAATAAAGGTTGCTATCATGCCATCGCAGTGAATCAGCCACCATTTTCCAATCCATCTCATTACGAACATTTTCCGGAGGCATTTCCCCCTGATAGATCATTTCATCACCATAATAGATCATTGGAGTTCCGGGAAGTGAGAAGATGAGAAACAAGGCCTGTTTCAGCTTGTTCATATCTCCACTAAAAAGATTGATTGGCCGCTGATTATCATGGTTAGAAAGGAACCGCACTTTCTGATGCCCCTCAGGAAGTGTTGATATATATCTCAATTCATCTTCCGCAAATCTTGCAGGAGCTCCGTTGCTTAAAAACCGCTCAATAGAATAATAAAACGGATAATCAAAAAGCATATCAAATTCATCCTTATAAAAAGGAATCAGATAATTGAGATTATCCCACACCTCTCCAAGCAGCAGTACCTCCGGATTAATACCTTTTACGTATTTTCTAAAAGTATTCCAATACGTATGCGGTACTTCCTTTGCAGCATCACAGCGGAAGCCATCAACGCCGTCAGAAAAATCTCCGTCACCGTTTGGGTCTAACCAAAAACGTGCTGCTTCAAGAAAGTATTCACCTACTTCCGGATTACTGAAATCAAGTTTGGGCATTTTTCTTTCAACACCAAAATGATTCCAATCAGAATTTTCTTTATTGGTAAACTGATACCATGAAGTGTAACTGCTTGAGGGATTTTTATATGCATCGAGAAACCAGCTATGGGTGCTGTCGGTATGGTTGATCACAAAATCCATCAGAATGCGCATCCCTCTTTTTTTCGCTTCTTTCAGGAAATGCTGATAATCATCAAATGTGCCGTAGTCTTTCTCAATTGAAAAATAATCAACCACGTTATATCCATGCTCAGTGGTTGACTCATTCCACGGCATCAGCCAGAGCGTATTTACACCGAGTGTGTCAGCAAGATATCCAAGGCGGTTGGTGATTCCGTTAAAGCCGCCAATACCGTCTCCGTCAGAGTCAGCAAAGGTGCGGATATATATTTCATATATAATTGCACTGTCATAATGAGCAGGAGAAGTAACAGGAGTAATAAACCGGTCCGCAAAAAAGCGGGTCTGAATTTTCCCGCTGGTTTTTCCGTTCATATCACTGAATGAAATTTCAATCAGGTGTTCTCCGTCCGGCAGTTCATCTGGAAGTGAGGCAGTAAGAACTGATGATTCTGTATCAAAGAAAAAGTTATGAGGGCTGCCATTGAACCAAAACTGAAGTGACCTGCTGTTTACTTCTGAATTAAATCCATTCAGCCGCATCGAGACAGGTATAATCTTAGTTATCCTCTGTCCGGAAGCCGGCTTAATTTCTGAAATATAAGGAACCCCAAACTTAACCGGTGTGATTACACCATTCTGCCACTCATCCTCTGTGACAAAGGGAGCATTTGGGTCGGTAATCCACAAAGTGTCATTAACCACAAATTTGTAATACACCTCCTTCCCTGGTTCAAGAGGTGCTACTGCTTTCCATAAGTATTCATCAGGGTAATGAGAGAAATAGTACTGACCGGGTTTCCAGCCATTAAATCCGCCAGCCAGAGAAAGAGAATTGATTAGTTCGCCGGGTGTAGGTTTGTAGAAAAACATCGTCCCCCCCTCAACCGGAGCCGGAGCCAAACTTTGAGAGCAAATCAGCGAGCTGAATAAAAGAAAAGTGATAACGAATTTCATCGGCTCGGAATCATAAAATCAATGGTTCAAAAGAGTAAAAATCCTCAAATCCTGACAAATTAAACCCAAAGTTAAAAGAAAAGTGTGAGGGTAAAAACAGAAAAGATAACTGTCAGAGATGGTAATCTTCGTTCTTTTTGTTCACTCATCTTCTTCTGGAATCTCTTGCCGGAGAAAGCAGAATTCGGTTTTCAGCTAAAGATGCTCTCAGGCCCAGGCACAAAATTTCGTCAAAAATTTAATTTTGAATGACCTGCCAATTGCGTAATTTTGTCGTTTGTTTTTGCTTTTTTTCGAACTAACCGGAACCTCAGCCGCCCAACATGGAAAACACCCCGGGTATTAAGAATATCGCTGTGAATAAGAAAGCCCGGTTTGAATATTTTGTTATTCAAACGTATGAGGCAGGAATTGTTCTGACCGGCACCGAGGTTAAGTCACTCCGTGAAGGGAAAATTAGTTTCACAGACGGTTATGTCGAAATTAAGGATGGTGAGGCCTGGCTGAACGCGGTTCACATTAGCGAATATTCACATGGCAACCGCGAAAATCATCACCCGGTCAGAAACCGAAAGCTGCTGCTCAACAAAAGTGAGATCAAAAAACTGCAGGTGAAAGTTGCTGAAAAAGGACTAACGGTTATTCCGCTCAGCGCTTATTTCAGCAACGGAAAAGTGAAAATAGAAATTGCTGTGGCAAGGGGTAAAAAACTGTACGATAAACGAGAAACAATTCAAAAGAAAGATGTTCAGCGCGATATTGCAAGGCGCATGAAATCCTGATATGGATAATTTCACCTTTAAAATTTTTATAACTGATTATTAAGTCCGGAGCCGAAGAGATTGTTGTTCCCCTCGCTTAACGAACAAATGGACCTCATTAAAAGAGGTGCCTCAGAGATTATCCCAGAAGAAGAACTGGTTCAAAAAATTGAAAAATCCCTAAAAACTCAAAAACAGCTTATTATTAAACTTGGCTGCGACCCCAGCCGGCCTGATCTCCATCTGGGTCATTCTGTAGTTTTAAGAAAATTAGCTCAGTTTCAGACACTAGGTCATCAGGCGTTGCTCATAATCGGTGATTTTACCGGAATGATTGGCGACCCCTCCGGCAGAAATGCCACCCGGCCAGCCCTTTCCCTTGATGCAACCCGTGAAAACGGACAGTCCTATTTTGAACAGGCATCAAAGATTTTGGACAAAGAGAAAACCAGGATCGTTTACAATTCTGAGTGGCTTTCTAAAATGAGCTTTGAAGATGTTATTAAACTCTCTTCAAAATATACTGTTGCCAGAATGATCGAACGGGATGATTTTACCAAACGCTTCCGTTCAGGTGAACCGATAAGTCTGCATGAGTTTCTCTATCCCCTCGCTCAGGCGATGGATTCAGTTGCCATTCAGAGTGATGTTGAATTGGGAGGCACTGATCAGAAATTTAATCTGCTTGTCGGCAGAGATATACAGCGGGAGTTTGGGCTTGAGCCGCAGGTTATCCTGACTATGCCTCTGCTGGTTGGTACTGATGGTGTTGAAAAAATGAGCAAATCTTACGGTAATTATATCGGAATCAGCGATAGTCCGAGAGATATTTTCGGGAAAACACTTTCCATTTCTGATACACTCATATATGATTATTTTGTTCTGACTACCTTGGTGAGTGCAGATTATTTGTCAGAAGTGAAACAAAAATTAACTGACGGAGCTTCCAATCCTCGAGATATAAAACGTGATCTGGCTAAAAAGTTGGTGGAACTTTATCACTCAACAGAAGCTGCGCGTGAGGCAGAAGAAGAGTTTGACAGAATCTTTATTAAGAAAGAGATTCCGGATGAAATTCCAGAAGCAGTAACCGAACTCTCAGAGCTTTCTGCAGTTGATCTGCTTATGAAATTTGAACTGGCTCCCTCAAGAGGAGAAGCTAGACGCCTGATTCAACAGGGCGGAGTCAGTTTAAACAGCCGTAAAATTGCTGACCCGGCTGAAGTAATTATCCTCGAAAAGGAAAACATACTTAAAGTTGGCAAAAGAAAATTTCTAAAAATAATTCAATCTTAAAAGGAGATGATATATTGTATGTACCCTCAAAAATATTCTTTACAAAAGGGGTAGGTCGTCATAAAGAGTACCTTACCTCATTTGAATTAGCACTCCGTAACGCAGGTGTTGAAAAATGCAACCTCGTTACCGTAAGTTCTATATATCCGGTAGGATGTAAGAGAATCTCAAAGGAGGAAGGATTAAAGATTCTTCAGGCAGGACAAATTACCTTTGCTGTCATGGCCAGGAACTCAACAAATGAACCAAACCGCCTGATTGCAGCATCAATTGGTGTTGCTCTTCCCGCTGATCCTGATCAGTACGGTTACCTTTCTGAACATCATCCGTTCGGAGAGTCAGAAAAAGTAGCCGGTGATTATGCTGAAGATCTGGCTGCAACCATGCTTGCAACTACGCTCGGAGTTGAATTTAATCCTGACACTGATTGGAGCGAAAGAGAAAACATCTATAAAATGTCCGGCAAAATTGTCCGCTCATTTAATATCACTCAGTCTGCTGAAGGTGACAAAACAGGAATCTGGACTACTGTAATCGCAGTAGGCGTTCTCCTTCCCTGAGCTGACTAACTTTATCCGGCAGATACTTCAGAATATCTGCCGGAGTTTTTTTAACCTCTTATGAAACTGATGATTCTTTCTCTCAGTACAAGAAGAATGATTACAGCCAATCCTGCAATCATCGGTTCAATGGACATTGCACCATCGGGAATAAATCCAGACTCCCTCATTATATACCAAAAAACTGATGAAATACTCCCAAGAATAAAACCCAGAACAATCACATCCTTACTCAATTTCAAATTCGGGAAATACGCTCCGAGTGTGGCCAAGATAAGCCCCGGCACACAAACCGATCCTACAAGATACCACATACCGATTACCGAAGGTACCAGAATCGCAAGTAGAATCGCCAATACAGCCGAGAGTATCATACCATACATTGCCTCTTTACTTTTATTTCCTTTTCTGACAAAATCAATCCCAAGTGTTGTTCCGCTAATAAAGAGAAAACTGTTTGAAGTTGACAGGATGGTTGCAAAAAGAGCTGCAAAAAAGAATCCCTTAAATCCGGACGAAAGATAGTTTTCAGCCAGCAGAGGGAAAGAGTTTTTTGCATCCGCGAGGTCAGGAAGCAGCGCAGCGGTATATAATCCGGATACATTCGTAAGGAAATCAAATACCAGCCACAGTGCCACTGAAATGATTATTCCCCATTTGGCTGTCTGAGCCGAGCGTGCAGCTTTAACCCGCTGATGAAATCCGGGGTCAACAAAGGTCCATACTGCAATCATCCACCATACGCCTAGATATAAAGGTGAAAATCCGCCTGTAAGCGAAAGATGCCTTTCAGGAAGATTGGTGACAAGTATCTCCGATCCGGCTGTATTATAAACACTCCAAAGAAGAAGCCCAAAACCCGAGAACATGATTACAAAAAGAAAAGCATCCACATATATATCAGAAAGCAGACCTCCTCTGATAAGATAGAACAACGAAATCACTGCGGAGAGTATCAGACCTCCTAAGACTGGCAATCCGAAAAATAAGTGGAGTATTTGAGCGATCATCAGAAGATACGGTGCAGGCGAGCTGAGAATAAACACAAAGACTGCGGAAATTTTCCCTGCTGTCCGGCCGTAAACAGTCTCAATTTTTTGCGGTATGGTGATAGTGTCACCCTCATAAACTTTTTTCACCATGAAGACCGCGAAGATTATTGCAAAAAAATAGTAAGGCAGCCCTTGCGTGAACCAGGTGACCAGCCCATGCTGATAAGTGAATTCCCCAATACCAAGAATTCCCCCGTACCAGGTTGAAACGTTGGTAATAATAAAAAGAAGAAGCCCGATCTTTTTACCAGCAAAAAAATAACTTTCATCATCTCCTTTGCCATGCCTGGAAGCAAAATAGCCGGTAAAAATCAGTACAAGAAAAAAGAGAAGTAAAACAATATAGTCTGCTGAAGTAAAACTAATCAAATTAGATCTCTCAAAGTTGAAGGAAGAATCAGTAGCATATAACCTCCCGATACTTCAAATAAAACTTCATCAGCTTCAGCAATATTACCTGTACTTTCCTGTCTGCCAAATATGAGTTTGTTCTCAGGAAGCTGGTACCGCAGCCCTTTTGTCTTAACCGTTAATTCGCTGCCAAAGGTATAAAATGATATGCGTGCTCCTTTGCCGGTCTTTCGGGTAAAACTGCCGGTCACTGCCTCAAGAACAGAATCCTTATTAAAAATTCTTAATCGAAGTTCAGTAGCGTATCTGAATAGCAGAATTAGATTAGAAAGCTCGTGATCAATCAGTTTACCGGTTACTCCAAACAGCAGGATATCCTTTAATCCATTTTCATTGCAATAGGTTATAGCTTTTTCAACATCTGTGTCATCCTGTCCGGTAAATTTTTTAACAGATACTTTTCCTTCAAGCTCAGTAATTTCTTCAGCGGAAAGAGAATCCATATCCCCCAGGATAAGATTTGGAGTAATGCCAAGCCGCTCAGCATGATGGTATCCGCCATCGGCGCAGATAACCTCAAACTGACCTGAGTTAACAACCGCTTTCAGTAGCTCTGATGGAGGTTGTTCGCCATTGCCTATTACAATTGCTTTTGTTTTCAACTTAAAGACCGATTTCAACTCCAAAAAAGAAATTTCTTTCTGCCGCCGGATAAAATTCCCCACCGACCGCGTACGCCGCATAGAGATTATTCAGAGCATTATTCATTTGAATATATATCTTTGATGCCCGCGAGTCCTCCGTAAGTTCAAATGACCAGCTTACAAAAAGTCCCAGCGTAAAGAATTCATCGTTAATATTGTCATTATACGAAGCCAGATCGGGATAAACCAAAAGTAAACCGTTAAAATTATTACCATAATTGTCAGAAAAAATTCTGCCTGATAATCGTGCCGATGCCTGAAGGAAAACTCCTGATTTCTCATACTGCACAACTGCATTGGCAAGATACTCCGGGAAACCGGCTATTCTGTTTCCTGCCAGGTCAATTTTCTGTACTCCGGAAGCCAGCTCAGCAAACCTGAATCCTTCCGAAATTTTATCACTGCTAACGGTAAAATTACTAATAAAACTGATTTCAGGTACCGGTCTATAAATTCCATAAACCTCCGCACCAAGGTGTTCGGTTGACTTCATATTTCCGGTCCGGGGCTGCCCAAAGCGGTCAAGATCGCCGTTTTTAACAATTTCATCTGAGAAGAACATTGCGTAAAGATTTACACCGCCTTCAAAACGCGGGTTCTTGAAATGATAACCCAGATCAAACGCATTCATTGTCTCCGGTTTTACCAGAGGTTCATTCCAGTCATAAGAACCATCAGGTTTTTGTAAAAACTGCGGCTCTGATCCACCGCTTGATTCCGCAGCATCATAATACTCCTTAAGGCGGGGCTCCCTGCTGACTTTTGCGGCACTCAGATGCAGCCCCTGCTCTTCAGTAATGGTATAGTATATACCAAATCTGCCGTTAAGAAAAAGATTACTGAGGGTGAAATCATTATTTACAAATTTCTCCTCACTAATTTTGTACCGGTGATACGCTGTCTGCAGCTCCCCCTGAAGCGAAATTTTATCACTCAGTTTATATTTCTCAAAAACAAAGAAGTTTACAATGTCTTTTCCACCCCGGTAGCTGTAGTACTTCCATTCCTGTGGAATTCCGGCAGGCAGATTATCACCGTATCGCAATGAACCCCAGTGAAGAGAATTATGCCTCCGTAACTCTAACCCGGAAATAAATTCACCATCGGTATGCTTATATGAAACACGAGGTATCCATCCGTACTGAACATTTTCTACCATGGCACGGATAATTCCGTTAGGTGAATATATCGTATCAGGGTCAATCATTGAAGAAAAACCAGGGATGCCGGCTGCTCTAAAATATGAGAGAGGCGCCCATGATGCATCATAATCATAAAAACCGCTGCCGGTTACCAGAAAAAGTGCTGAATTAATTTTCAGGTTATCTGAAAATTGATACTCATTGAGCAGTTCATAGTGAGGTTGAGAAAAATTTTCAATTTCTCCCGCGCGTCTTTCCGTAATCCAGGTGAACTGTTTATTGTCTGACTCCCAGTATGAATAGTTTTTACGGCGAAGGTTTTTATCCTGAACCACAAATTTCGGGAGCCCGGTATATACAAGTCCATCCTCAAGTACTCCGCCATACACATTGATCTGAGACACCAGGTTTTCATCAAACTGCTGGTAGGAAAGATAGTATGAACTCAGTTTCGCAAAAGATTTATCCCTGTATCCGGATGAAGTTATCTGCGAAAATTTAACATACAATGAGCTCTTGTTATTAAAAATTCCGCTGGCTGATTCAATAGAAAGTTTTTTAGTGTTGTAACTTCCCAGCCCGGTTCTCAAATAGGTAAACGGTTTTTCGGAATTTGAAGCAGTGATAAGATTTACTGCTCCGCCAATAGCAGGATATCCTGATATTCCTCCCCCTGACCCTCTTTGTACGGCCACCAAATCAGTTCCTGAAAGAATATCAGAGAAATTTATCCAGTAAACATTATGATCTTCAGGATCATTCTGAGGAATGCCATTAACCGAAACAGCTATCCGTCTCTGGTCAAAGCCCCTGATATTGAGGTAATTGTAACCAACCGAACCACCATTATCAGAATAAAAACTTACTGAGGGTAAAGTTGAAAGGTATTCAGGCACATCCTGAACAGAATAGTTCTTCTGAATTTCCTTTTTTGATATTTCCTCGAGAACGGCTGGATTTCTGCCCTTCTCCCCCACAGTCGCGGTTACATATATACTCTGAGAACTGAGGAGGGTGCGGGTAAGCCCGGCTTCAAGCGTGGTTCCTTCTTTGAAGTCCCCTGCCGAGAAAAATTTCTTCTGATAACCGAGGTATGAGATTTGAATGGAATCGTTATCAGCGACATTTACCGTTAAAGAAAAATTTCCTTTATCGTCTGTTACTGTTCCGGTATTTTTTCCTTTTAACAGGACTGATGCTGAGATGAGTGGATTTCGGGTTTCCTGATCATATACATATCCGGAAATGATTAAAGTTTGCTGCGCTTGAACAGAAAAGGATAGCAGTATGAGAGCAATCATACTTTTCATTATTACTCCTGATTTGTTTTTATACAAAAAAGGCCGTTAATGCGAAAGGCCGCAGAAAAGTCTGACTTTCTCCGGTCGTTTCCCTACGCCGGTATTAACCGGTTCAGGTTCTAAGGGTATTTTCTCAGCCCGCTTTTAAAGCCATGCAGGCACCCCTAACGGCTCACTATTTAAAGAACGTTAATTAGTTAATTACTAAGGTCTGCCCTGGTTTGATATTTTCAGAAAGCAGATCATTTTTTTGACGTATTGAATCAACCGTCACATTATATTTTTTTGCAATTGTATATAAGGATTCACCTGACCGGACAACGTGTTTTAACGGTCCGTTGCTGAGGTTTTTTGAAACTGAGGAGCTATATATCTTCAGCTTCTGACCTATTTTCACAGTGTTTGATTTTAGTGAGTTCCATTTTTTTACGTTTGTAATACTGACGCCGAATTTTTCTGCTATCTCACCAATGGTATCGCCTTTTTTAACAGTATAGTTATTGAGAGTGGTATTTTTATTAGCTGCGACATCTCCCATGCTGGAAGATTTATCGTTCGTAGTGATAGCCAAAACCTGTCCGATTCTGATATCATCACCCGCCAGGTTATTCCACGCTCTCAGATTTGCCGTGGTTACACCGTACTTAAGCGCAATGCTGCCGAGGTTATCGCCTCTTTTAACTTTATACTTCAGATCCTTCTTTTTTACTTCGCTGGTCTGATCTTTTACGGCGAGGATTTCATCACTGTGTTTTGAGGTGTAGATTTTAAGTCTCTGTCCGCGGTTAACACGGCTTGATTTAAGTTTGTTCCACTGTTTCAGTTCGGTTACTGAAACATTGAACTTGCTCGAAATTTTTGAAAGAGTTTCCCCTTTTTTAACCTGATAATAGAATGAAGAAACGGATGAAATCGTTTTTGGTTTGCTCAGTTTTTCTGTTTCACTCTGCGCATCAAGTGATGCATAATAGTCTTTCTTCTCTTCAGGAACGAAAATGCGGAGTTTTATACCCGGTTTAATTTTTCTGTTATACGCCAGATCATTCCAGTTACGAATGTCAATTACGCGGACATCAAACAATTCGGCTATACGGCTCAGGTTATCATTTGACTTAACTGTATATCCAACTTCTGTTTTTCCTTCAGGTACCGGAATCGAAGCAACATCACTTCCTGTTTCTTCCGGCTCAATGTTGTCATCCGGCTCGTTAGGTAAATCTCCGGCAAGCTGAATGTAAGGACTCACATAAGAAGATGAGGAAATTGTATCGTTCGCATTGATTTCATCTTCTGACTGAGCGGCGAGTGTTACATCAGAATAGCGTACTTTAAGAGGAATTCTGAGATTTGCGCCTCTTTTAAGTTTTGCTTTTGCCGATATATTATTGGCATCCGTTAATTCATTAATGGTTATACCATAATTTGAGGCAATTGATTTAACAGTTTCACCTCTTTTTACAACATGAACTATTACTTTCTTTTTTGCATCTTCAGGTACGTTCTGCAGACTTGCAGCCAACAGTTTGGATGTTCCTTTGGGCACTTTTAAGGAATACCCGCCAGGATAATTAGCTGGTGAACATGACTGCGTTAATTCAGGGTTTAAATCAGATAGAATTTCGACACTCGTCCCGGCTCCTGAAGCAAGATACTGCATATCAATAGCTTCATTAACCTTTACAATATCAAAATCTGGCAGGGTTTGATACTCAATGCTGTTAAATCCGTATTTATCCATATCATAGGCAATAAGACAGACCGCAATGTATTGGGGTACGTAGTTACGCGTTTCTTTCGGAAGATATTTGATAATCGTCCAGAAATTTCTTGAACCGGATTTTCTAATAGCCCTGTTAATCCTACCCTCACCGGCATTATATGAAGCAAGTGCAAGATACCAGTCACCAAGATTTCTATACAGATCACGAAGATGGCGCGCTGCTGCACGAGTTGCTTTTTCAGGGTCACGGCGTTCATCAATGTATAAGTTGGTCTGCAAACCATAGAGTGAGCCGGTCGCTTTCATAAACTGCCAGAGCCCGACTGCTCCAACCCGTGACCGGGCTGTAGGGTTCAGTCCGCTCTCAATCATGCTGAGATAAAGGAGCTGACTAGGAACTCCTTCTTCCTCAAATATCTTTTTCATCATAGGAAAGAATTTTCCCGATCGCGCCATCCACATTGTAAGAAATTTTTTCCCGCGTCCTGTATAAAACTCCATCCATTTGTCAACGATTGGATTGGTCTCAAGCGCAATTTCTGCCGGAATATCTACCGTTTGACTCGGGTTAAGAACAGGATCAAGACTTTCGATGGCCTGGTCAACAGCCGGATTCGTACGGGCGATCCACTCTTCGTAAGCACCGAGTGAAACGTTTGTCGGAAGTTCAGAGAGATTTTCAATAAACTTCTGATAATCGTCCCAAATACTTACTGCCAGCTCTTCATAAGCTGCATTGGAGTCAATAGAGGGATAGTAACTAAGATTAGTAATAGTCTTGAGGGCATTCTCATATTGAGTAATGGCTTCAAGCGTGCTGTTTACAGCTTGTTTCTGCAAGGCAATTGTATAGTATTGACGCGCCTGCTCAAGTAATTCGCCGACAATATCAACCTTTTGAATTACAGGGATTTCCTCCTTGGTCTCAACTGTAACGGTTGTCTCTTTAGTACCCGTGCATGCTATAAACCCCACGGACAATAAAGAGGCAATCACAAGTAGTTTGAGATTTGAGATCATCGAATCTCCTCTCTGTTAGGTTATTTTTCTGTTAATTTCGCAATATAATTAGAAATAACGGTAATGCAAAACCAAAATAGTATGTGTCCCCCGTCAAATCAGATTAAAGGGGGATATTTCCGTGCTTTTTCTTCGGAATTCGGTCAACTTTGTTCTTCAGGAGACCAAAAGCAAAGATCAGCTTCTTCCGGGTTTCAGCCGGAATAATCACCTCATCAATGTAGCCCCGGGCTGCGGCAATGTAAGGATTGGCAAATTTGGCAGTGTAGTCATCAACTTTTTTATGAAACTCAGCCACCGGATCCTCGGCTGAGGCAATTTCCTTCTTGAAAATTATCTCGACCGCACCTTTGGGGCCCATCACGGCAATCTCAGCCGAAGGCCAGGCGTAGTTATAGTCACCGCGGATATGTTTGGAGTTCATGACATCATAAGCGCCACCGTATGCCTTGCGGGTAATAACAGTTATTTTGGGGACGGTTGCCTCACAAAATGCGTAAAGAAGTTTTGCACCGTTGCGTATTATACCATTCCATTCCTGTTCTGTTCCAGGTAAAAATCCGGGGACATCTTCAAGCACCAAAAGTCGTATTCCGAAAGCATCGCAGAATCTGACGAAGCGGGCACCTTTTATGGAAGCATTAATATCAAGAACTCCTGCGAGCACAGATGGCTGATTTGCCACAATCCCGATGGACTGCCCCCCCAGATGGGCAAAACCGATGATGATATTAGGTGCGAACGTGGCGTGCACTTCAAAAAAGTCATCATCAATCAGTTCTGCAATTACTTCTTTCATATCGTAAGGTTTATCTGACCCTTCTGGTATTAAGGAGTTAAGTTTTTCTCTTAACTCTTTCCCCTTTTTCCTGTAATTTCTTTTAGGAACAGGATCCATAAAATTTGATGGTATATACTCCATGAGCCGCCGGACGTTCAGAAGAGTTTCTACTTCGTTATCATAAACGAAATGAGCAACACCGCTCTTTGTAGCATGAGTATCAGCACCGCCGAGTTCCTCCGAGGTGACTACTTCATGTGTTACGGTTCTAACAACGTTCGGGCCGGTTACAAACATATAGCTGGTGTCGCGAACCATAAATACAAAATCTGTAATTGCCGGAGAATATACCGCCCCTCCTGCACACGGTCCGAGAACCACTGAAATCTGGGGAATCACGCCACTGGCAAGTGTATTCCGGAGGAAAATATCTGCATAACCGCCGAGACTCACCACTCCCTCCTGGATTCTGGCACCACCGGAGTCATTCAGGCCAATAACCGGGATGCCGATGCGCAAAGCTGTTTCCATGATCTTACAGATTTTCTCAGCATTCGTTTCGGAAAGCGAGCCGCCAAGCACTGTAAAATCCTGACTGAAAACTGCAACGTCACGACCGCCAATTTTTCCAAATCCCGTAACAACACCGTCTCCCGGAATTACAACCTTTTCAAGACCAAAATCGGTTGATCTTTGTGAGACGAACATATCAGTTTCTTCAAAAGTGTCAGGGTCAAGAAGAATTTCAAGACGCTCGCGCGCGGTTAGCTTTCCCTTTTCATGTTGCTGCTTAATCCGCTCTTCACCGGCGCCGCGCAGTGCTTCTTCCCTCTTTTCAAGAAGGGAGTCAATCTTGTTTTTCATGATTGTTTAATATCTGATATTTGATGGCAAACTGTTCAGCAAAACTTTTTGCTCCACTCTCATGAAATCTCTCGTCCATAATGAAGTATCAAGCACCACAGGAGAAGATCCGTCAAGACTGTTATATATATATAATGTATCAGTAAGCTGGGCTGCATCACCCAGTCCGGAAGTTGCGAAAAAAAGTGAGGAAGAGCTTTTTGAAATTATTTCTCTCAGATCGCGAAACAGGTGATCCTTAATTTCAGGCATAAGATTTGTAAACGGATCATCCAGAAGTATGACCCCGGCACCAGAAAGAATAGCAAGGGCAATCTGAACCCTAAGTCTGAATGCGGTGCTCTGACCGGCGGGCAAATGATTTTCATACCCGTCAATACCGCAAAGTTCAGCAGTTTCATTTACACACTTCTGATTTCCAAGTCCCGGCAGCAGTAATTGAATCTGCTCATTATAAGAAATCCAGGAAAGACTGCATGGAACCGGTGGTATATAAACTGCCTTCACGGGTTTACCGTCATCACCAGAAATTGTGCATGTGCCTTCATCAGGAGCAATAAGACCAGCTATTATTTTCATAAGTGATGACTTCCCCCCGCCGAAAGGAAGAAGCAGACCGGCTATTTCCGTTTTACCCGCCCAGGACATTTGCTGTGTAACACCGCTGATTACCCGGCGTGATATTCCGATACTGTTCTGATACGAAAAGCTGAGAGTCCGTAAGCTGATATTCATATTAACTTTTCAGTCTCCTTAATTTAACCGCATAGAGTAAACCATCCATAAAAAGATTGGCAAGCCAGATAAACACAATAGTATATAGCAGAGCTGCGGACATGACCGGAAGACTCCAGTATTCATAACCGATTTTAATGAGATATCCGAGTCCCTTACCGTAATCGGAAAGAAACTCAAAGAGCAAAAGCCACATCCAGAGTGAGTTCAGAACGTCGTGAATATTTGTAAAAATTTTTCGGCGCATGAGCGAACCGGCCAGAGTTGTTATAACGGAACTTCCTTCAGAAGTCAATGTTGAATAAAAATCAGCGGTGTTTCCGCGCAGACCGTTCAGATCCGGGACCATATTGTTGTAGCATAACACCAGCGAAACAGGGAATAACATGACGGAAAGAGCCAGATGCTGCAGAGGGAAAACAAAAAGTATATACAATCCTGCGAAGAAGATTCCAATAGATATAATACCAGCCGGAAGTATTCGTAATTCCCCTTTCTGAAGTCTTGATCCTATAAAAGAAGGCATCAGAAAGGATAATATAATGTTCGAAATTATAAGATTGGAAACAACTGTTGTTATACTGTAGAATGAATGAAACAACACGTCATAACTGTTAAACAGCGCTGCAAAAGCAGAAAGGACGGAACTGCCGGCCGGGATAGCCCTGGGCAGTGAAGCAACTTCCCCTATGATCAGAAGCAGGATTATGGCACCTGCAAATATGAGTTTTTGCTTCAAAAATATCTTCCTTTTCCTGTATGAATAGATATATATAAAGCAAAACCGGGACTTATATCGTCCCGGTTTTACTTATTAAATCATTTTTAGAAATTAAATGCAAGACCGGCGCTTACACTGTTGTATTTACCGATATTGTAATCTGCGTTAATGTTAAACAGAGCAATTTTAATCGATGCTCCGATGAGGAATCTTGATGAATTCTCACCTTCAACTTTGAATTCAATCGGGAGTATGGTTGTGCTTCCGGGAGTAGGAGTATTTTCGAGTTCGAAATCGTATTTAACGGTAATTTCACTTGACTCGAGCATGAATCCTGCATAAGGCGTAATGCTGAACATCCCAGGACCAAAGCGTTTGCTGGCATACAAACCAAATGAAGTAGCAGTACTCTTAAAAATACTTCCAACTTCCATATTCTGAGTGAAGAAACCAATGGAAATATCAATCGGCATTGGGACTGGAATCCACATTGATGGATTGTGCTGAAGTCCGAACCCAAAGTATTTAAATTTTCCGAGGTCTTTATCAATTTCAATATCCGGCAGATAACGGATTGAAACCGCCGTACCGAAGAAGGTGCCAACAGTTAACTGAGGTGCTGCCAGAGGAAGAGCAGGCAGGTCTTCAAGAAATCCGGAAACTCCTTCAAGAGAAATGGTATCCGGCTGAACAGTTTCAGACTGCGGTCCAAGAGGTGTCTGGACGGTAAAAGTTTTCCCTCCGAAGCTGATTACCAGTTTATCATTTTTTGAACCAACGATAGTTGGACCAGAAATTCCAACGGTGAATTCTTCTTGTGTCATATACTTAATAACGGTGTCTCTTTCTCCCCATGTGTTGCTTATACCCTGTGCAAGCTGGCTGGCCTGTTCGTGGTTAAAGCGAAACTTACCAGTGGACGAAAATGTTTTGGCATCGTCCCCAAAAAGGGTACCCATGGCCACAAGTCCAAATTCAAAATCTATTCCGAACGTTTTGTTCGGCACTGCACGGTGAATCCATCCAGAGTTCATATTTGCACCGAAAGCCGATACAACCGGACTTACGTAAGCTTTTGCCGCGTCAGCGGATAAATTAGACAGAGTTTCCTGCAGGTCACCCTGCGCTCTCACCGATACTCCCATAAGCAGGATGAGAAGAGGTAGAAACAGTTTTTTCATTTTATCTCCTTAGTTGTTAGATGTGTTATAACTATCGTATGTAAATATACAATAAATCGTGAAAATATGAAGTTATCTACGTCAGAAATGGATTATATGATTTTTCATGCTCAATTGTAGTCGGGTTTCCGTGACCAGGATACACTTTTGTTGAGCCAGGCAGGGTAAAGAGCTTCTCACGTATTGATAAAAGCAGAGTCTTATGGTTTCCACCCGGCAGATCAGTACGACCAATACTCTCCTCGAAAAGTACATCACCGGCAAGAAGAACCCCAGTCCCCTCAGCCAAAAAACAATACTCACCGGGGGCGTGACCAGGGGTGAAGATTGCGCGGAGCTTAATACTGCCTATTTCAAAGAGACCCTCCTCCTGTATTATGATATCCGGTTCCGGCTGGTCAGGGAGCAACAGACCAAAGCTCTGCCCCTGCTTTTTAGCACTGCGCAAGAGCGGCAGTTCATCCTTTGGTACATACAGAGGAACTCCCCAGGTTTCCTTAACAAATGGGTTGCCCCACACATGGTCAAGATGGCAATGAGTATTTAACACGCCCCGGAGCTGAATTTTGTGTTCGAGAATGAAACTGCTCAGCTCATATTCTTCCTGAGTATCTGAACAGCCGGGATCAAAAATCACTCCGTCTTTTGTTTCATCATCCCATAATATATAGGTATTTTCTGCAAAGGGATTACAGGTTATTGACTTCAGGCAAATCAAGCCATCCTTCTCTATCATTATTTCACCTGATTTTTCTTTTACTAAGATATTTTTTCCAATTAGAAAAATTTCTTTTTGTTTCGGCAAGTGAGTCGCCGCCAAACTTTCTAAGGATAAAATCTGCTATTACCCAGGCGGTCATAGCTTCAGCAATCACTGCGCAAGCGGGTACAGCTACAAAATCGCTTCGCTCTCTTCGGGCCTCAAGTTCTTTATGGGTGCTAAGATCTACTGTTGTGATCGGTTTCATTAACGTGGCAATCGGTTTCATATATCCCCTCAGCCAGATCACCTCACCGGTTGATATACCCCCCTCAATGCCTCCGGAACGATTGGTTTTCCTGCGAATAACTTTTTTTCTGAGAATTATTTCATCATGAGACTCAGAACCGAAGTTCTGCGATGCCTGAAATCCCTCACCAATTTCAACACCCTTTACTGCGTTGATCCCGACAATCGCGTGTGAAAGTGCTGCATCCAATCTTTCATTCACCGTTACAAATGAACCAATCCCTGATGGCACGCCGCTCACTGCAACACAAAAGCTGCCGCCAAGGGTATCACCTTTCTTCTTGCATGCTTTAATCTTCCTGATGATTTTTTCTTCCTGAAGTTCATCAAGAACCCGTACCTCACTACCATCCGATTGAATATTCATATTAACAGCGGAGAAATTTTCTTCTATGCTGTTGGCAGCAAGTAAATCGGCAAAATTAAAATCAGGATATATACCCCCGATACTTTCAACAAAACTCCCGACAAAAATATCAAGTTGGGAGAGCAGAGATTTTGCAAGTGCCCCTGCTGCAACTCTGGCTGCTGTTTCGCGCGCGGATGACCGTTCAATTGAGTTTCTAATGTCATCAAAATCATATTTTATTGATCCGGTAAGGTCTGCGTGACCGGGACGTGGTATGGTGATTTTTTCAGTTTTACCACGGCTGCCGAACGCAGACATTGTTTCTGTCCAGTTTTCCCAGTCACGGTTCTGAAGTAATATACCAACAGGTGAGCCAAGAGTTTTGCCAAAGCGGATTCCGCTCATTACTTCTGCTGTATCATTTTCTATCTTCATCCTGCCGCCACGGCCGTAGCCCATCTGCCGGCGACGCAGTTCATTATTGAGGAAGTCCTGGCTAACTGGTATGTTTGAGGGAAGACCCTCGGCTATCATAAGCAGCCCTCTGCCGTGGGACTCACCTGCCGTACTATATCGAATCATCATTGTAAAAATTTTAAAATTAAAAAGGCGGAGAAAATCTCCGCCTCAAAGATATATATTTTACTGCTTAAATCATGGGATTTCCAGACCCACAAAGCGGGTATTTCCCTTACTGTCAGTTACTTCAATTAAAATAGCCCCGCCTGATTTACCATCAATCAGCTTTTTAAACTGGCTAACCGAAGTGATCTCCTGCTTATCTGCCTTTGTGATCGCGAGTCCGCGGCTCAACCCCTGTGCTGCGGCTGAACTATAGGGTGTAACTTCGGAGATTAGAATTCCCTCGTCAATCTTGAAAGTACTCTTTTCGCTGTTGGTCATATTGCGGACTTTTAGCCCGATATTTTCAAACTCGGCGCTTGAGGTGTTTTCATTTTCCGTATCGTCTTTTTTCTCATTCTTTGCTACTTCGGCATTCTCCTCTTCCTGCTTCGGTTTAAGCGTGACCGTTTTCTCAATCTTTTTACCATCGCGGAAAATTTCCAGTTTCACCTTAGTCCCTGCTGATTTTGAGGCCACATAGCTCTGAAGCTGATTGGGCTGGCTAATTTCATTACCGTCAATCCTGAGGATAACATCACCTCTTCTCACATCCTCAACTGCTGCAGCACCTCCCTCAACAATGCCTTCCACAATTACTCCGCTTGGTTTATCAAGTCCGAGTGATTTTGCAAGAGCAGCATCCACCTCTCTGATTTGTACGCCGATATATCCTCTGCTTACTTTACCGTTGGCAATCAAATCTTTGGCAACTGAGCGGGCGAGATTTATAGGTATCGCAAAACCGTAACCAATGTAGGTACCGGTTTTTGTTGCAATAGCACTGTTAACACCTATCACTGCCCCTGATAAATCAACCAATGCACCGCCGCTGTTTCCCGGATTGATGGCTGCGTCTGTCTGGATGAAGTTCTCGACACCATAAGAATCTTTAATAAGATTAAGCTGACCACGGTTCAATGCACTTACGATTCCAGCCGTAACGGTCGAACTCAGCGAGAGCGGGTTGCCGATTGCCATAACCCACTGCCCCACTTTCAGATTGTCACTGTTCCCAAGATAGGCCTCAGACAGACCGGTTGCATTAACCTTAATCACTGCCAAGTCCGTTAAGGGGTCATTGCCAATAACTTTAGCGTCAAATTTTCTTTTATCATGGAGTGTTACGGTTACCTTCTTTGCATCCTCAACAACATGGTTGTTAGTGAGTATATACCCGTCATCACTTATGATAATGCCACTGCCTGAACCCTCCTGCTCCTTGGGCATATCAAAATCCTGGAAGGGGAAAAAGAACTGAGAATGAGGATTTTCAACCTCAGAAACAACCTGAATCTGAACTATTGAAGGGGTTACCTTGTCAGCAACCTCTATAAATGACTGACTGAATGAATTTGCATCAGCATTCAGATTGACCGGCGGAGTGCTTGAGCCAAGGAAAATATCAGCCAGCCCCGGGCGAACCCAGTTAAAACCGGAGACCAGGATTGCTCCAAGGATAATACCTGTTACCAGTAACGCGACCACGCTTAAAAATCTTTTTGCCATCATGCTTTTTTACCTCATATTCATTAAACGTATTCTTAAAAAGAATTAGATGCACTTAATTGATTTAAGTCCCTGAAATTCAGGGATTTGATATTTCAGAAAACTCTCGAGCATGGAAATCAGGCGGCTTGCCTGCTCTTGGCTCAGACCAGTTTGAACTGCACCACTTTTTAGACAATGCAGGGCACTGAAAAGTTCCTGACTAACCGACACTGTTAAGGTCATTTTTTGGGTACACTCACTGCAAAGAACGCCAGCCGTATTATTAAACCCGGCGGAGCTGTTCATCGGGTCAATCATCTGTCCGCAGTTCGAGCAATAATTTGTTGAAAGCTCATATCCAGCAAGTTCGATAAAAAATACGAAGAACCGAAGGAATGTAACGGAAGGCGGTTCTGCCCTCTGATCAAAACGATAAAGAATTTTTCTCAGTCCCGCATAAAGCCGCTGGTTTTCCTCATGCTCTTTAACTAAATACTGGAATAATTCCAGCACTGCGTGCGCATACAACAGAGCATCATAATTCTCCCGGATGTTACTGAAATAGGCAACCATATCCGCCTGAGTAAGAAGCTGAACTTCCCGCATGTCCTTGTTATACAAAACAATGGAGATCAGATTAAGAATATCCGCGGTTCTGCCTATCTTGGAATTTTTATCCCTCCCGGCCTTAATCATCGCTGAGATTTTACCAAGCTTTTGTGTATAAAGCACAACAATCTTACTGGTATTACTGAAATCATAGCTGTTAATAACAACCGCTTCAGTGGTTATAATAACACTCATTTTGTGAAGGAGTAAGGATGGGTGAATAATCCGTTGTCCGTTATGATGCCGGAGATAAGATGAGAGGGTGTAACGTCAAACGCGGGATTGACGGCAGGATATTTTTCAGAAGTGATTTGAACTCCCCTCACTGAGTTGAGTTCGCTCCCTGATCTGAACTCAACAGGAATTTCACTGCCGCTGCCTATCGTAAAATCAATCGTACTTACCGGAGCCGCTATATAAAACGGAATGCTATATATATTGCAAAGCTGCGCGAGCATCAGAGTCCCGATTTTATTTGCGGTGTCTCCGTTTGCAGCTATTCTGTCAGCACCTGCGATAGCAAAATCAATCTCTCCTCTGCTCATAAAAAATGCAGCCGCAGAGTCAGCAATCAAACGAAACGGAAGCCCCGCCTTATCAAGCTCAAATGCGGTCAGCCGTGCCCCCTGCAAAAGAGGTCTTGTTTCGCATGCGGTTACCAGTTCAAGCGGATTAATGCTATGCACCCGCTTAATAACTCCAAGAGCAGTTCCCTCTCCGCCAACAGCAAAAGCGCCTGTATTGCAGATAGTGACAGGTCGTTTCTTGCCAGCAAGTAATTCAGCCCCATAAATTGAAATACTCCTGCAGCTTAGGATGTCCTTCTGGTGGTATTCCCTGGCCTCAGCAAGACAGTCACCAAAACCGCCACCGTTCCGGAACACTGTATATATCGCGTCAAGCCCGTGGAAAAGATTCACCGCTGTAGGACGCGTGCGTCTGAGCCGATCATAAGCAGTAAGGAAAACTTCTTCACTGCCTGACTGATAACTAAGTGCGAGAGCATAAGCCGCGGCGCAGCCAATTGCAGGTGCCCCACGTATTTCAAGCCGCTCAATAGCAGAGGAGATTCGTTCATAGTCATTGCTCCTCACCGTCACCTCCTCAAAAGGAAGTTTCGTCTGATCAATGAAGAAGAACGTATCCCCCTCGTAACCTAACGCTTTACTATCAGAGATTATCATCAAAGCGCGAAAGACCCAGAAACTCTCTATAACGATCCTGAATTCTCAGATAACTGAGTTCTTCCAGTTCTTCCGTGCTGAACTTCTCCACACAGAATGAAGCCATAGTACTGCCGTATATAACGGCGCGTTTGATATTTTCAACTGAAAGATCCTGAGTCTTATAAAGATAACCAATAAACCCGCCGGCAAAAGTATCACCAGCACCGGTCGGATCAAAAATCATTTCCATCGGATAAGCCGGTGCAGAAAAAATTACATCCCCGCTAAAAAGAAGTGCCCCATGCTCACCCTTTTTAATAATCAGTGTCTGAACTCCCATCCCTATAATCAGCTTTGCAGCTTTGATGAGATTTGGCTCGTTGGCCAAAAGACGCGCTTCTGAATCATTGATGATTAAAACATTCACCCTGGGGAGCAATGAAACTAATTCATCCTTTTTCCCTTCAATCCAGTAGTTCATGGTATCGCAGACTACAAACTGCGGCTTCTCAAGCTGATCAAGTACCCGTTTCTGCAGAACAGGATCAATGTTGCCGAGACAAACAAATTTTGACTTACGCTGATGGTCAGGTATTATCGGGTCAAACTTTTCGAATACATTCAGCTCAGTTAAGAGAGTATCGCGAGAGTTAAGATCATAATGATATTTACCTGCCCAGCGAAACGTTTTGCCCCCATCAATAACCTGCAGGCCATCAAGATCAATATTATGCGACTCAAGCATCTGAAGATATTTCTGCGGGAAATCATCTCCGACCACAGCCACAACGTGAACCGGTCCTGAGAAATAGGAAGCGGAAAGTGAGATATAGGTGGCTGATCCGCCGAGTGCATTGTCAACCTTATCAAAAGGTGTTGCAACTGAGTCAAGCGCCACTGAACCAACTACGAGTAAACCCATGGGTGTATCCTTATATTATAATGTAATTTCAACAAAATTTAAAAATGAAAACCGTTCGGATATATATTCGCTGATAATACTGACTGCATTTCTCTGCCCCGGCCAGGCAAGCCGCTCTAACGCAGTATCGGCGTCAGTCCAGAGATAATCAGTATGTTCTTCCGAAAGCTGAACCGCACTTTCGTATGGGACTTCAAAAAGAAATACAGGTATCATCGTTACACTGTCATCTTTCGGATAATAGAAAGAGTTAACTGTGGGCACCACCCACATTTTTGAGGGTACCAGTCCTGTCTCCTCTTTAAGTTCTCTGATAGCAGCGGTATATGCCCTTTCATCATGGTTAATTCTTCCGCTCACCATCTGCCAGAGTCCCGGATATATCTCCGTTTCAGCTCTTTTCATAAGAAGAAATTCGGTTGCCTCACCCTTTCTTCTTATGATATGCGCTTCAATGATGCCTGACTGTAACTTCATGGCAGCGTTAATATTTCAGCAGGGAGAAAATCTTCTGACCGCTGAGTTTTGAAGCGCCGTTAAGAAAACCTAACTCAATAATAAATGAACAACCTGCTACCGTCCCGCCAATCTGTTCGATCAGTGAAACTGTTGCAGCCGCTGTACCTCCAGTCGCAAGGACATCATCATGCAGCAGTACCCTGTCACCCGGAACAATTGCATCACGGTGCATCTCTAAAGTATCAGTACCATACTCAAGCTGATATTGAATTTTAACCGTATCTGCTGGAAGTTTATTTGGCTTACGCACTGGAATAAATCCCGCATTCAATTTAAGCGCAAGCGCACCGCCCAGTATAAATCCCCTTGATTCAATTGCTGCAACTTTAGTAATACCAAGATCTTTGACCTGGTCATAAATCAGCTCTGAAGCAGTTTTGAGCGCAGCGGGTTCTTTAAGCAGAGTGGTTATATCCTTAAAAATAATTCCTTTTTTTGGCCAGTCTGGTATGTCACGAATTGTGTTCTTGAGATCCATTATTTCTCCTTGTTTAGAAATGAACTGATACCTGTTATAAAATCATCCGACCTTCTACTTGCAGCGTTTAAACTTACGCAGTACTCAATCGCCTGCTCTATACTGAGCCGTCCTACTTCGCGGATAAGTTTTTTTGTCTCAGCAATACTGTATGCCGAATTTGTTGATAGTTTTTCTGCAAGAGCAACTGCAGTATTCAGCGGTTCGTCAGAAAGCTGGTCCGCCAATCCATAATCATACGCTTGCTGAGCATCAATTATTTCTCCTGATATGAGCATTCTTCTTGCTTTTGACTCACCAATGCGTTTAATGAGAAATGCGGATACAATTGCCGGAAGAAATCCTATCTTAACTTCAGTATATCCAAACTTTGCTTTATTCCTGTCTGCTATTAAATAATCTGTGCAGGAAGCAAGCCCGCATCCCCCGGCTATTGCCGGACCATTCACTGCCGCGACTGTAAGTTTGTCACACTTATATATCATATAAAACAAACCGGAAAGCTCATCAGAATCTTTGAAGTTTTCGCGGTTATCAAAATCCCTGATTTGTTTCAGATATGCCAAATCAGCGCCGGCACAAAAACTGGAACCAGCTCCGGTAATAATGATTGCCTTAACAGTAGAATCAGATGAACATTTTCCAAACAAATCTTTGAATTCCCTCACCAGATCAGGATGCAGTGAATTTCTTTTATCAGGTCGGTTGAGAGTCAGAATTGCGGACGAACTGGTTAACTCAATAGTTACAAGACTCATAAATCTCTTTTCACTTTTCGTGAGGCAAAAGTTTTGAACTGATTAAAATCATAACAATTAATAACCTCCTCAGCAGTAATTCCGGATTTTTTTGCAATCATAGTACCAAACTTAACAAATGCAATCTGATCTGTTGCGTGAGCATCAGCATTTATGGCAAACCTGACACCTTTTTCACGTGCATAAAACAGGAAACGCCAGTCAGTATCCAGCCGTTTCGGATTGGAGTTTATCTCGAGCGCCACTTCATTAGCGGCACAGGCATCTATAACTTTTTTAATATCAACCGGATAAGGGTCACGTTTCAAGAGAATTCTGCCGGTCGGGTGAGCGAGGATATCAGTATATGGATTTTCAATCGCCTTAATCATACGGGCGGTCATCTCCCCACTGGTCAGATTCAACCTGCTGTGTACTGATGCAACAACCAGACTGAATTTCTTCAGTACATCTTCCGGGTAATCCAGACTGCCGTCAGCAAGAATGTCCGATTCAATACCCTGAAAAATCATTACCCCGCTTTTTCTGAGTTCTTCAATTTCAGCCCGTTGCTTTTCAATTTTAGCGAGAGTGAGCCCCCCGGCATAAAATGCACTCTGACTGTGGTCGCAGACTATTGAAAACTGATACCCATGCTCAGCAGCACTTTTATACATCTCTTCAAGTGAGTTAAACCCGTCAGAATAGTAGGTATGAAAATGAAAATGCCCTTTGAAGTCCTCCTCCTTAAGGTCTGACGGCTTATAATTTTTGAAATATGGAGAATTAAAGAATTCAGTTTCCCTGTTTTCAGGTGCGATATAAGGCAGTTCGAGAAGATTAAAAATCGCCACTTCTGAGTCTGATTCCTCCCCCTTATATCCAATCACCTGATGAAATTCGTTCTCTCCTGTTGTCTGAAACAATCTGGTCTGAAATTCTTTTTCTGAGCCCGTTATATAAAGCTTAACCGGCATATCTGCGAAAACGCCCTCAACTATCGACTCCTTTAACACCGGCTTGCTGATAAATCCGGCCGCCAGTGTTTTAACCTCTGCTGCTGAGTCAGCGATGAGTACGAACTCAAGAGCCGAGAAAATTTCTCTGATTCTTCTTGCTTCTCCGGTTCTGGCAAAACGGTGAACGCCTTTTAATGACGCCAGTTTCTTTTCGAATTCATTAATTAAGAAGAACCCTTTGTTTATCAGGCAAAACTTCTCATTTTCAAAGATCTTTTTTAATTCTTCCAATATTTTCATAGAGGTCTTTTCACCAAATCCCTGAATTTCAGCCAGCCGGTTATCTTCAACTGCCTGAATAAGAGAATTCCGATCGGTTACATTTAGTTCTTTAAATAACAGTGCTGCTTTTTTAGGACCGAGTCCCTTTATTTCAAAAAGTTCTGATATTCCTTTCGGAAGAGCCGCTTCAAGTTCAGCATGAAGTTTAGAACTTCCAGAAGAAACAAAGTCAAGAATTATCGGCTGTATTCCCTTACCTATTCCTTTTATTTCATTTAAACGCTGTTCTGAAATCATGAGCATGATATCTCCCTCAAACCCTCTGATGCTGTTTGAGGCATTCCGGAATGCTCTTATCTTAAACACATTTTCGCCGATAAACTCCATCATGTCAGCAATTTCGTTAAGATGTCTTGTTATTTCTTTTTTTGCCGGCAGCATATCAGGACATCACCAGATAAGAAATTGTAAATCCTAACAGATATCCCGCTGAAAGCTGATAAATGTCATGGCAGCGAAGATATATCCGGGACCACCATACCGCTGCGGTCAAAGCTAAGGTGATATAAAACAAAGGACCACCATAAATATAAAGCAATGCTCCGGGTACCGCGGTTCCCATGCTGTGTGCGCTTATTTTCCAGTATTTTGTGATCGGGATGATAATCAGACTGCAGAAAAAATAACTTACCAGAAACAGAAAAGGAACTCCGCTGATATTATTCAGGTAAAAAAGAACTCCCCCCGCAAGCAGGATTCCTACACCTATCATATACGGGAAATTTCTCTCCTCCTTATTCATTGCTTCGTTGTCGGTTACCAATCCTTTTTTTCTGAGTAAAATAAAAACCAAAATCGGGAGAACTGTTCCAAAAATTAGGGGTATATATAACTGAAAAGCTTCTATCTCCTCCAGTTTGAAATAGATAAAAAGATAAGAGTAAAGAATCATCATTGGAGGAATAAAGAGATAGGATATAGTTTTCGCAGTAATATGCCAAAAATTTTTCATAAGCAATTCCCGTTATAGAGGAGTTCGCTTTCTTCAAGCGGCTTATGGGTTATGAAAGCTTCCGGATCCTCCTGATATCTCCTGAGCATATCCACTGCCTGATCATAGTTCTCGGCCTTCATAAGAGCTGAACGGACTGAAGAGATATTTCTCATTCCCTTCATATATCCGCTGTAAAACTTGCGATGTTCAATAACTGCTCTGCGTTCTCCCTTAACACCAACTGCAAGTTTAAGATGGCGCAGACAGGTGGAAATTCGCTTTTCAATATCAATTACGGTTGAGATTTTACCGGTCTGAAGTAATTCTTTCGCTTCAGTGAATATCCACGGATGACCAATCGCTCCGCGGGCAACCATTACAGCATCCGCGCCGGTTTCAGAAAAAGCCCGCTGCACATCATGTGCGGCGAAAACACTGCCATTCAGAATAATAGGAATCTTTACTCTCTGTTTGATTTTGTCAATCCATGACCAGTCCGCATCGCCGTTATGCCCCTGTGTCCGGGTGCGGCAATGAACCGTCAGCGCAGCAATACCTGCATCTTCAAGTCGCTGAGCGATTTCGATGATATTGATATTCCTTTCATCCCAGCCGATGCGTGTTTTAACCGTAACCGGTATTTTAATAGTATCAACTATTTCCCTGATGAGGACCTCCATTTTCTCCGGTTCTTTAAGAAGCGCGGCTCCTGCACCATTACCAACAACGTTTTTCACCCAGCAGCCGGCGTTGATGTCAAGGAGGTCAGGGTTATACGATGCAGCTATTTCAGCCGCACCAATCATAGACTTTAGTTCACCCCCGTAAATCTGAATTCCTACAGGTCGCTCCTCTTCACAGATTTCTAATTTTTTGTGGGTTTTCGCATTTTTACGGACAATACCTTCAGCATTAACAAACTCAGTATATACCAAATCTGCCCCGAGTTCACGGCAGACCAGCCGGAAAGATACATCAGTTATGTCCTCCATCGGAGCAAGTAGAATTCCTTTTTCTATTTCAACTGTACCTATTTTCATACCGTCAGTCCAGATGTACAGGTGCTGTTTCGAGCAGTTTTTTCAGCTTAGTAATGCTGTAAATAAATATAAACAGTGTGCAGAAGGCACCGGTGAGAAACGGAACCTGGTAACCCAGATACTGAAATGAAAATCCGCCCCAAAGCGGACCTAACATCCTCGCGAATGAGCCGACTGACTGATTTACTCCAAGTACCATTCCCTGCTCCTTCTGTGGTGTTATTTTTGATATTAAGCTGAGAATAGTCGGCTGAAGAATCCCTGTACCAAAAGACAATACAGTTACCACAATTATGACACCGGTCATGTTTATACCATAAGGTATAAATCCAAGACCAAAAATCATGAGGAGTGAACTGACAATGATTAGTTGTGTATCAGAGTATTTTTTTGAAAGTTGCCCTATCAGCCCCCCCTGCACTAAGGCACCGATAATCCCGACAATACCGAAGATAAAACCGTTTTCCATATCAGAAAAGTGGTAATGCTTCGTGCCCAGCAGCGCGAATGTGCCATATATATTGGCAACAGAGAAAGTCAGAATAAAGAAAAGAAGAATAACAATACCGGCGGCAGGTTTACTGAAAACCTGAAGTATAGCGGGTATATCAATAATTTTTCTTCTTCCCCCTTCCCCCAGTGTAATATTTTTATTCTCAGGTTCAGGAAGTGCGAAATAGGAGACAATAAGAGCCAGCATTGAAGTCAGTGCGGCCGCATAACCGGCGAATTCATACCCCCAGTTTGCCAGAAAACCGCCTGCCAGCGGTCCAAAAACGAATCCCAGTCCAAACGCCACGCCGATCAGTCCCATTCCCTTTGCGCGATCTTCTCTGGTTGTCACATCAGCTATATATGCCTGCGCCACACCAATACTGCTGCCTCCGATTCCGCATATCACGCGGGAAATGATGAGCATCAGAAAGGAATGCGAGAAGGAAAAAAACATATATCCTACAGCATTCAGGAGAAGCGTGACCAGAATAATTTTTCTCCGCCCATGTTTGTCGGAAAGTGTACCAAGAAGCGGATTAAAAATAAACTGCACAAATGAGTATACAGCTATCACCACTCCAATCAGCCCCTCAGTCATTCCGAGTTCTTTTGTGGCAAATGTCGGCAGAATCGGAATGAGTATTCCGAATCCTAACAAATCAATGAATACAACAAGAAAAATCAGGGAAAGGGGAAGGTTTTTCCTCATTAACCTTTTTCCATCTCACGGATGATGGCATCTGCCATCTGATCAGTTGAGACATACGATTCTTTATTCAGATCGCGGGTTACTTCTTTCGCATCCTCAATAACTTTCGCGACTGCTTTTTCAATTTGCTGCGCAGCATCCTTTTCTCCGATATAATCGAGCATCATTACTGCACCGAGGAGTAACGCTGAGGGATTGGCAATATTCTGCCCTGCAATATCAGGTGCTGAACCGTGTACCGCTTCAAAAATCGCAACACCATCTCCGATATTTGCACCCGGTGCCACGCCAAGACCGCCTACCAGACCTGAGGCCAGGTCAGATAATATATCTCCAAAAAGATTTGTGGTTACAATAACATCAAACTGATACGGGTTCATTACCATCTGCATAGCCATATTATCAACAATCTTGTCGTCGAACTGCACATCAGGATAATCTTTTGCAACATCAATGCCTACGTCAAGGAAAAGACCTCCGGTATATTTTAATATATTTGCTTTGTGAACAAGGGTAACTTTTTTTCGACCATGGGTACGGGCATATTCAAAAGCGTAACGGATGATTCTTTCAGAACCGCGTTTGGTGATAATTCCGATGGTTTCCGCGGCTGATCGGCTGCTGTCTATATAGTGTTCAATCCCTGAATAAAACTCTTCCAGATTTTCTCTAAAAATCATCAGATCAATATGATCAAAGTAGAGAGTTTTAATTCCTTTAAATGTTTTTGCAGGTCTCTGGTTCACGTAAAGTTCAAACTCTTTGCGTAGCGCAACATTCACACTGCGGAATCCTTTACCTATTGGTGTGGTAAGCGGACCTTTAAGTGCTACGGTATTTCTTGCAACGGAATCAATAACTTGCTGAGGAAGCGGATCGTGGAATTTCGCCAGAGCGGCAAGACCTGCATCCTGAACGTCCCAGTCAATTTCAACACCTGAAGCATGAATTACTCTGACTACTGCTTTTGAAATTTCGGGACCAATTCCGTCACCCGGAATTAACGTGATTTTATGACTCATAAGGGTTCAATATTTGTAGAAATGTAAATTACAAATGTACGGAGATTTCGGGCAATTTTTTAGCCGAAACCCCGTCCCTAAGTGGCTTTTAGCCCCTTTAGTGTCTGCAGTTCAGAAGCGGAAAAACCCCAATTTCACTGTTAAAACCGGTCAAAATTCCCTTTGAGTCATCATACGACTTTCTGAATGTATCACGCTGTGACTGAGACAAAAAGTCATACTGGTGCTCACAACCTGAGGCAGTTGAAGGCAGAATTCTGTAGGTTTGTCTCCCTTCAATTGTCCCTTTAAATACCCAGGTTGGGAGGAAATCAGTTTTTTTTAGAACCGGCTTACCGGCTGTTTTCTCAAAGGTCAGGTAAAGTACTGCGCCTGCATCAGAGTATCGCCACTGTTGGTTCGAAATGAAGTTTCCGAGAGAATGAGCCGTGAATCTGGTCAAATTTTTTAGAGAATCGGTCATAACCTCGGCCGGTTGCAAAACGTGAGGATGGCTGCCGACTATCACATCCCCTCCGGCTTCCCAAACCCAGTCATTTACCATTTTTTGATAGTTGTCCGGTTCCCTTTTGTACTCTTTTCCATAATGGAACACTACAATAATTACATCGGCCTTAAGTTCTTTTGCCGTGCGGATATCTTTTTGAATAAGAGTTTTCTCAATCAGATTAATGATATATTCCTTTCCCTTGAAAACCGGTATGCCATTTGTTCCATACGTATAATTAAGGAGTGCAAATGAAATATCATTCACGGTAATAATCCTGATTGAATCACGATCCTGTTTGCCGGAAAATGTTCCTGTCGAACCTATTCCGTTAACACGAAGGAAATCAAGAGTTCTTAATAGTCCTTTTTCACCCCGGTCAAGCGAATGATTATTTGCCGTGACAAGGAAATCAAAGCCCGCCTGTTTAAGTGCAAGTGCATATTCATCAGGTGAATTAAATCGGGGATAACCGCTGTACTTTAGCTCCCTGCCGCCCAGTACTGTTTCCAGATTGCCGATGGTCAGATCAGCATACGAAAGTTCAACCCGTATATATTGGAAGTAGGGAGTGAAATCATAACCGCCTTCGGTTTTTGCATATTCATAAAGAGGACTATGGCACATCAAATCACCGGTAAACGCCAAAATAGCCGTATTGCTTTTCGGGCTATCAACCTTCGTCTCCTGAGAGAATAACGCCGGTGAAAAAAGAAACAGTATATAAAGATAAACCATAGCCGTTAAATTCCTGACAAAAAGAAAAGCCGGGCTCGCTGAACCCGGCTTAAAATCAGACAGTTCCTGATATTATTCGGCAGAGCTGCCCTTACGGGAGTTCTTAACTTCCTGAATATCAATTCTGATATCCTGAGCAAGTTTTTTCAGGTCACTTAGTCCTTTTCTTAATCTTGTTCCGGCAGCAGAGTTCCCTTTATCATAGAACTTCTGGAAATCACCTTCAAGATTTTTCAACGCATCGAGCAGTTTGTTGTATTGATCCATTCGTACCTCCTGAGATATATTATTTTGAGTTTTCTAAAACTAATTCTGCAATATCCTTGACTTGGACCGTGTCGGTCTTATCGTATGCTTTTACTCCGTCAGTCATCATGGTCATACAGAACGGGCACGCCGTCCCGATAGTGGATGCCCCGGTTTCGAGTGCTTCTCTGGTTCTTTCTTCATTTATTCTGCCCCCCTCAACATCTTCGAGGAACATTCTGCCTCCGCCGGCACCGCAGCAAAATCCCTTTGAGCGGTTTCTTTCCATCTCGGTCAGTTCAACAGCGGGAATAGCATCAATTACCTCACGTGGTTCTTCATATATATCATTATATCTGCCAATATAACAGGAATCATGATAAGTAACACTCAGCGGTTCTTCTGCCTCATTCATTTCAATCTTGCCAGAGTCAATAAGCTCATGAATCAGTTCGCTGTGATGCTGCACTTCAAAATTCCCGCCGAACTGAGGGAATTCATTTTTGAGAGAATTGTAACAATGTGGACACGCTGTAACAATTTTCTTTACACCATATCCGTTGAGCACTTCTATATTTTCCTGCATCATCGTCTGCGCAAGATATTCGTTACCGAGCCGGCGTGCCGTGTCACCGTTGCATTTTTCTTCAGTCCCGAGAATCCGGAAATCAATATTCCCCTTCTGCATCAGACCTGCAAAGGCCTTTGTAACCTTTTTGTATCTGTTATCAAACGAACCAGCACACCCAACCCAAAAGAGCACCTCTCCGTTAGGGTCTTCTGCCATCGTTTTGATATTCATCCCGTCAGCCCATTCAGCCCGATCCGCCGGATTAAATGCCCACGGAGAGCCGTTGGTCTCGAGGGATTTAAAAACATTATTCAACTCAGCAGGGAAATTTGATTCAGTAAGGACAAGATGACGTCTCATATCAACAATTGAGTCAACATGTTCAATCATTACGGGGCACTCCTGAACACAGGCCATGCAGGTGGTGCATTGCCAAAGTTCAAGATCACTTATATAATCGTGAACAAGTGTACGTTCATATATAACACTTTCTTTAACTCCGCCGATTACTAATGGTCCTTTGTCCTCTGTTCGTCTTCTAATATCAACAATAATTTTACGCGGTGAGAGAGACTTACCAGTGTTTGCTGCAGGGCAGACTGCTGTGCACCTGCCGCATTCAGTGCAGGAGTAACCATCCAGTAGCTGCTTCCAGCTTAGCTTTTCAATATCATCGGCTCCGTAGGACTCCAGTGTCTCATCTTCCAGATTAATGGGCTTGAGTGCGCCTTTTTTCTCATCAAATTTTGAAAAATAAACATTCGGTATTGATGAAAGGACATGAAGATGTTTTGAATAAGGCAGAAAGTTTACAAAACCAAGCACAACAATAATATGTACCCACCAGCAGATTTCGTATATATCATACGATAACTGTGAAAAAGGGTCGAATAATCTGGCGGAAAGAAATGCACTTACAGGTCTGATTTCATATTCGGCAAAAACAAATCCGTTTTTGGCAATATGAGCCATGTTCTGACCGAACATACTGATTACAACCAGCATAATCATCGTAAGTATGAAAGCAGCAGCAAGCTGACCGTGACGTTCTGATTTTAGGCGCGGTACCTTTACGATGAATCTTCGGTAAAGCGAATAAATGATGGAACTTATTACCAGAATTCCGAATATATCCTGCACAATCGTTACGACTGCATAGAAAGGACCTAATATCTCCCAGGTAAACGGAGAATAAAAGCCCTGAATAACAGCTTCGATCACGGCAGTTATAAAGAGTATGAAGCCCCAGAAAATGAGAAAGTGCAGAGTACCTGCTACTTTGTCTCTAAGGAGTTTTGTCTGTCCGAACGCAATAATCAGAACATTTTTAATACGCCTGACGGGATCATCAAATCTGTCTTCTTTTGTGCCAAGCAGCATAAAGGAAATAAGCCGCCTGATACTATATATAAAGAATCCTGTTGCTGCAAGAAAAACGACTATGAAAATGATATTCTTTATGCCAAACACTGAGCCGGTCTCTGCTTACTTTTTAACTGCTTTGTATAAAGCGTAGGTGAGGGCGATTTTAACAACCGACCATACACTAAAGATTCCTGCGCCAAAAAGAGCTGCCTGACCAAGATCATTGATATAAAATGTATTAAGGAAAGCAACGCCGGAAAGCAGAATAAGCACATTGCCCGCGATGATAGAGACCAACTGAGAAGTGCTGCTATTATGTTTTTCAATAATGAGTCCGGTTATATATGCCGCAACAGGGAAAGCAAGCAAATATCCGCCTGTTGGACCAATCAGTCTTGCTATTCCTACTGTAGCATCAGCGGACATTGCAAAAACAGGGAGACCAAGAACACCGAGCATGAGATAAACTACCTGGCTTAAAGCTCCTTTTTTTGCTCCGAGTAATGCACCTGCTAAAACAACAGCTACGGTCTGAAGTGTAAAAGGTATCGGTGAAACAGGTATGCTTATCTGAGCGGTTATAACGGTAAGTAACGCGAAAAGACTAACTCTTATGATATCTCCCGTGCTGTCGGCAGCAGTTAATAGGGACTTAATTTTTACTGTTGTTGCACTCATTGGAAAAACTCCGTTTGCTTAAAATTTATGTCTGGATGTAAGAAAACCATTAAATCGGTTACAAATATGCTCTTAACAGGGTGAAAAGTCAAGAAAACAGCCCACAAAGTTTGACTTTAGAGGTTTTTTCAGCCCTAAATGGTCAATTTAAGCACCAAAAGGAAGCAAATTTTCAGTCAAATCATGCTCTCTTTCAGCCGCGTACTCAGGGAGGTCAGAATTCCGGCTTTTAGTGCTTCGATTCTAATCAGCCAATTTCTTCAATTTCCTTTATCTAAAGGATGCTTTTTTGATTATTTTCCGTAAAATAATAATGAAATTTACTCAGAGCAGGACGCTGACTTGCGCCGGCTATGGTGACATCTTAGAGAAGCTGAACAGAAAATTGAACCGAATTAAAGTATGCCCTTTTTACTGATAATCCCTTCCATTGATATAAAATACGGTACCACCGTAAGGGTTGTACAGGGTATTCCGGAACTGAACTGTACTGAATACGGGAACGATCCGGTTGAGATGGCAAGAATCTGGAGGGCTGAAAATGCCAAAATGCTTCATGTGGTTGACTTCGATGGATTTTCATTACACTCAGACCGGAATTACGAGACACTTAAACAAATCTGTTCATCAGTGATCATACCGGTTGAATATGCCGGTGGCATCCGCAACATGGAGGATGCAGATAAGGTTTTCTCATTCGGAATCTCAAGAGCGGTCATCTCAACTGTCGTTATTGATGATTGGGATGAGTACTGCCGGATTCTTGAAAAGTACGGATCAAAAAAAATTGTTGTGGCTTTAGATGTGGTAGATAATGAACTTGTCATCCGCGGCAGAAAAGTAAAAACCGGGATTCATCCTTTGGAAATGGCTGCCCGCCTTAAATCTTCAGGAATTGAGCGGCTGATTGTAACCGATGTAAAGAGAAATGGAATGCTCTCTGGTCCTAATATTGAGCTTTCACGACAGGTTGCTGAATCAACCGGTCTTCGTGTAACTCATTCAGGCGGTATAAGAAATAAAGATGAGCTCATGGATTTGCAAAATCTTATACCCGTCGGGGTTGACTCTGTTATAGTCGGCAGAGCATTGTACGAAAACAGATTCCCCTGCCAGAAACTCTGGCGTGTTGCAGAAAAAGAGATTTTTAGCTGAAGCACAATATGAAACAAAAAGAAACCATTAAGCGCGCTGAAAGTTCGTTCTGGTCGAATGTATTTAAGCAGCAGCCCCAGTCATCTGACCTTCATAAAATTTTACGGTCCGTTCCGCCGTTTGCTGACTTTAAAAAGGGGCAGATGGAAGAACTGCTTAAGATTATCCACAACAGACAGTATCAGTCAGGTGAGTATATCTTCATGCAGGGGGACCCCGGAATAGCCCTGTATATCATCCGTGAAGGTGCCGTGGATATAGAGTATTTGTCTGACAACGGGGAGAAAGTAATTATTGCATCATTCAGCCAGAGTGATTTTTTTGGAGAACTTGCAATGATTGATGGCGATACACGCTCAGCATCTGCAAGAAGTAAAGCTGAAACCAAACTTTCAATAATCTTTAAACCTGATTTGGATGAGTTTATCCACAAGTACCCTAAGACCGGCGTTAAAATTTTGAGTGGAATTTCTAAAATTATTGTATTACGTTTGAGAAACCTTAATCAGGAATATGTTTCTCTGATTGATGAGTATCATGCATTAAAGGAGAATCAGCATGAAAATAGATAAAATTCTTGTCCCGGTTGATTTTTCGGACTACTCGATTGCAGCCCTGAAGTATTCAACTGAATTTGCCCTCGTTTTCGGTGCGGAACTTATTGTCGCTTATATTCTTGAGCCAATGATGTACCCGCCTGATCTGACGGTAGGTCAGATACCTCTCCCGCCTTACGAAGCAGAAGTATCAGACAAAGCAAAAGAAGAACTGGAAAAATTGGTTGAACCTTACCAAAACAATGTAAGGATAACAACTACAGTGCGCGCGGGGAAACCCTTTCTTGAAATAGTTGATATCGCTAAGGAAACTGATGCCGACCTGATTATCATTTCATCTCATGGAAGAACCGGTATGGAACATCTGTTGTTCGGAGGTACAAGTGAGAAAGTTATCAGAAAGGCACCATGCCCTGTTCTGACACTCAGGAATCCTGAAAAGGGATTTAACTTTAAAGAGGCAAAATAGGATTAATTCTTACGCTGCACAACAAAGTTCACAAGTGCAGTGAGTGATGCCTTAGCCGTTGTGTCCTGAAAAATCTTGAGGCAGTCTTTGGCTTTCTCCGCAAAAATCTCTGCCTGCACTTCGGCGTATTCTATGCCCCTCTGTTCATGAACAAAGTCTATCACTTTGCGCACTGAATCTTTTTTTCCCTCTTTTTTTATAAGCTTCCTTATATCAGATGCCTGACTTTTTGAAACTGTACGGAGAGCATAAATAAGAGGAAGAGTAATTTTCTTTTCTTTAATATCACCCCCGATTGGCTTTCCAAAAACTTTTGCAGTTCCCTCGTAATCAAGTATATCATCACGTATCTGAAAAGAAATTCCAAGATACTCTCCAAATTTTTTCATAGCTATACGTTCTTCCTGACTTGCCCCTGCGCTCATCGCGCCAATCTCACAGCAGGTTTCCAGTAGCGAAGCAGTTTTGTCAGAGATTACTTTATAATAGGTCTCCTCATCAATGTCAAGTTTCCGGGTTTTTTGTATTTGCAGCAACTCCCCTTCTGACATTCTGCGAACCGTGTCAGTCATTACTTCCAGAAAATCAAAATCTTTATTTTTAACAGCAATCATAAGACCTTTGGAAAGCAGATAGTCGCCCATAAGAACTGCTACTTTATTCTTCCATACAGCATTAATTGAAGGGAAGCCGCGCCTCTGATCAGCATTATCAACAACGTCATCGTGCACCAGTGTTGCGGTATGAAGAAGCTCAACCAAAATTGCTCCGCGGTAACTTCTCTCGTTAACCTCCGACTGGGTTTTCGCAGCGAGCATAACAAGAAGCGGACGAATCTTTTTACCCTTTTGTTTGAGAACGTACCGGGCAACAAGATCAACAAGCGGAGTTTTACTGCGCATTGATTTTTTAAACAGATCCTGAAATGCATCCAGTTCTGCTGCTATCGGTCGGCTGATTTCCGAAAGTTTTGATGGATTCAAGATCTTTTTACTGACATTTTTGAAACAATAATACTGATTTCGTAAAGAATAAATAATGGGATCGCAAGCATAACCTGACCAACAGGATCAGTTCCTGGTGAAAGAAACGCTGCCAGAATCATTATCCCGACTATAGAGTGACGCCTGAATTTTTTCATAAACTCCGGTGTCAGAATACCAATCCTGGATAGGATAAATGATAACACAGGGAGTTCAAAAATTAATCCTGCACCCAACAAAACGCTGAAAAAAATTGACATATAACTGTCAATGGCAAAATCGTTTCTGATTGAATCGGAACCAAAATTTGCTGCAAAATCAAGCGTAAGAGGAAGCATAAGTGAATAAGCAAAAAACACGCCAGAGAGAAAACAAATAGTGGAGGCGGTTACAACAAGTGTAACATACTTTTTCTCATTGCTGCGCAATGCCGGCGAAATAAACTGCCAAATCTGATAAAACACATTCGGAATGCTTACAATCATCCCTCCGATAAACCAGACTTGAAAGTAGAGAAACACCTGCCCGAACGGTTCAAGGTTCTGAAGCACAATGCCGGATTTTCCCGCCGGATATAGTAGAAAATTTTCAACAATATAACTGTCAAACGCGATGACCACAACAGCGCCAGCCACAGTTCCGTAGAGAATATATATAATCCTTTTACGAAACTCCTCAAGGTGCTCCATAAAGGTCATCTCTGCATCGGCAGAGTGATCCTCATCATCCTGAAATGGCTGATCTAAAGGTGCCACATTACCCTAAATAGTCAGCGTAAAGCGGAAAAGATTTGCAAAAAAGAGCGACGGCAGATTTCACAGAAGAAAGTTTTGCACTGTCGGTATAATTAACAATGGCATCATTAATAAAACCGGCGATAGCTTCCATTTCTCCCTCATTCATACCTCTGGTTGTAACAGCAGGTGTTCCGATACGGATACCACTGGTAACAAACGGTGAACGGGAATCATAAGGGACCATGTTTTTGTTCACGGTTATTCCTGCCTCACCCAATGCAATCTCTGCCTGTTTGCCGGTTACATTTTTATTTGAAAGATCAATCAGCATCAGATGATTATCAGTACCGCCCGAAACGATATTGTACCCCAAAGTGGTCAAAGAAGCAGCCAGACGGCGGGAGTTTGCAACAACTCTTTTGGTATATACACCAAAAGAATCCTGCAGCACTTCGCCGAATGCAACAGCTTTAGCCATAATAATGTGCATGAGAGGTCCTCCCTGAATTCCAGGCATAACAGCAGAGTCAAGAAGTTCTGACATCATCTTCAGACGATCACCTTTAGGAGTTGTGATGCCAAATGGATTTTCAAAATCTTTACCCATAAGAATAACACCACCGCGCGGACCGCGAAGCGTTTTATGAGTGGTTGAAGTTACAAAGTGACAGTAACCAAGAGGGCTGTTTAAAAGTCCTTTTGCTATGAGCCCGGCAGGGTGGGCCATGTCACAAAGCAAGAATGCACCAACTGAGTCCGCAATTTCACGGAGACGTTTATAATCCCAGTCTCTTGAATATGCACTTCCGCCAGCAATTATCAGCTTAGGTTTGCCTTGGTTGGCCAGCGTCTGAATCTGATCATAATCAAGCAGTCCGGTTTCTTTATTAAGTGTATATCCTGTCGGTTTATAAAGCTGTCCGGAGAAATTGACCAGTGAACCATGCGTTAAATGACCGCCATGCGCCAGACTTAACCCAAGAAAATTATCCCCCGGTTTCAGCAGTGTCATAAATACCGCCATATTTGCCTGAGAACCGCTGTGGGGCTGAACGTTTACATACTCTGCATTATATATCGCTTTAAGGCGCGTACGGGCGAGTTCCTCAGCCATATCAACAAATTCACATCCCCCGTAGTAACGCTTACCGGGGTACCCCTCGGCATATTTGTTTGTAAGAATAGAGCCGGCTGCTTCAAGCACAGCCGGGCTCACAAAGTTTTCAGATGCTATAAGCTCAAGATTGGTTTGAAGACGACCAGTCTCAAGTTTCAGTACTTCAAAAATTTCAGAATCGTTTTTCAGATGCCTGGTCATTATATATATTCCTGATTAAGGTACAGTAATGCTTCTGCCAATCCAGCCATAGCAGCTTCCGGAAATTTCCACTCTCTGTCCGGATTTAAGTTTTCTGAAGAAGTAATCCTCTTTCTGAGGAATTGAAGACTGAAGGGCCGAGATTCTTTCTTTTGCCTGAATGGTAGTTGGGTCCATATTATAAGCTCTTCTGTATGTTTCAACAGCAAGCTGATAGACACATTTATCCATGAACTCAAATCCGCAGTTTCTTGCTGCTGTTTCATAAAGCAGCCCTTCATAATAAATGGGGAGACCCCAGTTATTACCGATTTCAGATGCCTTCTGGAACTGGGCTCTGGCTGCAGAAAGCTGACCTTTATCTTTTAACGCAATACCAAGGTTAAGGTAGTGCTCACGGGTATTCGGCTCGAGTTCAATCAGTTTTTTATAAGCATCCATCGCCGCATCAAGGCGGTCAAGCTTAAAGTAAAGTGATGATAACTGATTCCAGTAATTTATGGTAGCAGGTGCTTTTTGCACTAAAGTTTCAAGCGCGGCTACTGCTAACTCCTGCTTGCCGGCTTTGAGGCAAAGGGATGTATATTTCCAGCCCTTTGTCAGATTTTCAGGGTCCTGATCCCAGGCCTTTTTAGCAAGTTCGATCAGCTCATCAATGCTTTCAACCAGACCTTCCAGCTCAGTATTCCACTGTGGATTATTCGGCTCCTTTTCACTCAGAAATGTAAAGAAATCAATTGCCTGTTCTTTCTTTTCAGGGTTTGCCTTAGCTATTGATTTATATAACTGACCGAGCCGGTTATAGTAATATATGGAGACTGTTGAATCAAGTGCGATTGCTTTTTCGTATTCAACCGCTGCCTGTTCATCCGGCCATTTTAGCCAGACCTCAGAGATAAATGCTTTCTTAAGCTGAAAGTATGACTGACGATCTGTATAGTGTTCCAAGGCCAGGTTATAAAGGTAAAGAGTTGTATCCTCAACCGCCTTTTTCATTACATCATCATAGTTTGAGGAGTCGCGAAAAAACCATACGATATCCTCCATCTTAAAATAAATCCATTTTGCAAAGCGCTTTGGATCCGTCTTGAGTACTTCCCAGCCATAGGGATAAGCGCTCTCGTAGTCGCGGTTTTTGTGATACTCAGAAAACAGACTGTATTTTGTGATCAGTTGAATACTGTCATTGGATGCTGCCATCGTCAGAGAGCCGGCTGCCTGAACTGGTCCGGCAAATGAGAAAAATAATAATGTAATAAGTGAGAATACCGTTTTCATAGTAATCATCTTTCCTGTTGTAAAAACCAAATTTCACCCAGACTCATACCCGCATGAAGTCTAAAAATATTTTCTTTTACCAGCCCGCTTTCAGTCGTGCCTTTTCTTATATACTGAAGACTCAGGTCAAAATAACTTTCAGGTGACAGACTGAAGGATATACCCGCCGAAGCGCCAAGTTCGGTAATTGACTGTCCATTTATCACAAGCGGGGTTTTTTCATAAAAAACACTTCCACGGTAAATGTAACTGTCAAAATTTCTGTCACGGTCTTTTACGCGGTATTCAAATCCGCCACCAATACGCATCATATCCTGCATGTAAGGATCTTTAACGCCGTTCACCTCGTATGAAGACCAGGACTGCGTAATCAAATCAAGATGAACTCTCATCAGCCGGTTTAACTGAAGCGATGCTCCTATTGAAAGTTTAAGCGGAACTTTTGCTGAACCGGCTCCGTAATTGAGAGTATCAATAACGATGTTGTTACCACCGGCAAAAAGTGAATCACTGGTAAACTCATTAAAATAATTCACTGCAAAACCTAATCTTATTCCTTGCAATAAATCTTCTACTCCGAGAATAGTGTTTAGTTCCGGAGTTATAAGACCCGCATCAAATCCTACTCCCCTCATTCTGTAAGATTTGTTAAAGTCCGTTTTAAGTGAAGTTCCGTCGTTGAACGTTACCGTGTTGTGATATGAAATTTTACCAAAATAGTAATTAAGCGAAGCACCTATTCTGAAGTCACCAAATGGCTTCCACGAACTTCCAACGTAAAGTTTTGCTAACCCGCCCTCACCCTTGGCTTCCTGCAAGTAATCTGAGCCGATTCGGCTGTCTGTTCCTGATCTTTTCATATCATAGTTCACTGATGAATATGGCAATAAACCAAGTGAAACTCCAATGCCATGCTTTCCGCTAACCGGAAATCCGAACGAAAATCCGCTGAAGTATGCCTGAGCAGCATAATTACTGACTGATGCATCCTCTGATGTATTACCTATCAAAACCGTGCCAAACTGAAAACGGGTCGAAGTAAGGGAACTCCACGCTGCTGGGTTTGATGTAGAAACATAGTCCTGAACCAGGTCTGATATACCAAAACCGCCTATTCCCGCGCTTCTAATGCTCTGGGCGGACTCAATAGACCCTAAACCAAACCGGGAATAAAGTGAATAATTTTGGGAAAATGATACGCCGCCCGCCAGTATAATAGACAGAAATGTATATTTTAATAGATTAGTCATCTTCACTCCGCAACCGAATAATAAATTTGTAATCTGGGTCTGAGAAGTGAATCAGGATGGGTTGTGGAGTAGAGGACAAATCGTTCCACTCCGTCACTTAACGATCCGGGGGTAATTGCAATACCCTGATTGTTGTTCTGGAACAACATTCTTGTAATTATTGATGTAACTTCTCCGGTGAAGGTTGCCCCTACTCTGTTCAACTGAGATGAAGTTATATTCTCATACGTATTTGAAAGACTGTCTGCCATGAAATAAGCATAGAGCAGATTTTCAATGTTATCACCTGTTTTGGTATTCAGGGTATCAACATAAAGAGTGAGAACCGCTTTATTGATTATTGCACCGGTAGGAAGTTTACTCAGATCAAAATAGAGCTTTGAAAGGTCAACAAACCCGCTCCGGACAAGCAGACGATTGGCGGGAAGCGTCAGTGCTCCCCCTTCTATCAGATGTATATCTTCGAGTAAAAAATAGATTACCGTATCAACGTATGAACCGGCTTTTTCAAGAACAAGTTCTATTGAAGGAATAATGTTTTCATCAGTTGAAAAGGAACGGAAACCTGCTATCCGTGTAGCCCCGGTGGCACCGGTAATCATCAAACCGTTATTCACAAAACCTGTTGTATCAGAAGCTGAAAAAAGCCACTCTTTTATTATTGAGCTCTGAAGGTTAAATGTATATACGGAATCGGATGAGAACTGCGAACCGGGAACAATCAGATTTTCTCTCGGAACAATAAGACCAGGAATGCTGTCGTTATTAAGAGTACCGGATGACCAGTTATTATATATCTTATAGGCCTCAAGCGGTACATGTGATGAGGTGTCACCGTAATAATAAAATGGCGAAAGCCGGATCTTTGCTGACCTGATAATAAGACTGTCGTTCTTCAGGTCAGTCTTATAGGGAAAGATAGAAAAATCAAAACGGATAAGCGAACTGGCCGTAATACCGTCTGCTCTGCCTGCTAAGAAAAAGGAGGCGCCGTTAAGCGACACCACTTTTCTGAAACTCTCAGAACTTTTGGTTACAGAATCTGTTTCGGAGTCAAAATCTTTTATCGTAATTTTATCAGGAATTAACCCTGAACCCACAGAAGAAGGATCGTCGCCGCAGCCCGCTAAAGCGAACATCGCGAGAAGCATCAGTAGAGCTTTAATGCCCCTTTTCATTACTGTCCTTGGAAATAAAATCACAAACCTCCGAAAAATTATAAGCTACAAAATTGGGGAAAAGGCGAGGGTTTTGCAACCCAGAAAACGATTCCTGATCAGAAAAATCAACATGAGAAAGTAGTATTGATGTAATACCGGCATTATATCCGGCCTCAGCATCGGTAAGTTTATCACCTATCACATAAGATGACGCTGGATCAATCTGATAGTCTTTTAGTCCTTTGATTATCATACCAGGCGATGGCTTTCGGCAGCCGCACTGCTGCTTTTCAGCATGATCCGGGTGATGAGGACAATAATAGAAGCGGGTTATTTTTACCCCCTGTTCTTTCAGTAAAGATTCCACTTTATGGTTGACCGCTTCAAGTTCCTCATGAGTAAGGTATCCGCGTGCGATGCCAGACTGGTTTGAAATTACCAGGAACAAAAAACCAAATTTCTCCTGCAGATATTTTAACCCCTCAGCGCACCCCGGAACCAGTTTTACCTTCGCGGGGTCGTTGATATATCCATAGTCAATGTTTATAGTGCCGTCGCGGTCAAGGAAGATGGCACGATTCATTTACCGCTAAGGATGGTTTTATAGAGCTCAACATAACGTTTAGCTGATGCCTGCCAGCTAAAATCAACCTTCATACCGTTTTTAATAATCTTGTGCCAGACCTTTTTGTTCTCATAGACGCTCAACGCACGGTTCAGTTCTTTGAGCAGTTCTTTGGCGTTATATTCTTCAAAAACAAATCCGGTACCCTCTTCAGTCTGCTCATCAAACCTTACAACTGTATCAGCCAGTCCTCCGGTTCTGCGGACAATTGGTACAGTACCATAAACTAATGAGTACATCTGGTTCAGACCACATGGCTCAAACTTTGACGGCATTAAGTACATATCTGCGCCGGCCTCAATGAGGTGAGCCAGTTCATCATTAAATCCAATATAACAGGCGAACTTGTCAGTGTATTTATCACTCAGTTTTTCAAATTCATTCTGGTATTTTTTTTCGCCAGTTCCAAGGAGAACTACCTGAACGTTTTTCTTCATTATCTCAGCAAAGGATTCAAGAATTAAGTCAATTCCCTTCACGTCGAACAGACGTGAGATAATACCAATGACCGGAATAGAAGGGTCAAATTTCAGAGAGAACCGTTCAACAAGTTCTCTTTTATTCTCCATTTTACCTTCCAGACCCTTGGCTGTATAGTGATGAGAAAGGAATGGATCTTTTTCAGGATTCCAAACTGAATAATCTATCCCATTAACCAGTCCGTATATGTCCGATTTTCTCTTTGTGAGAAGCGGAAGAAGTCCGCCTGAGATTTCCTTAACAGATGAAATCTCTTTAGCATAACTGTCTGAAACCGTGTTTATATAGTCGGCAAACAGCAGCCCACTCTTCATAAAGCTGAACTTACCGTCCTGCAGAACTCCGTCATTTGAGTTAAGTTCTTCAGGAAGTCCGGTTTTTTTAAAGGTGCTTTTCGGAAAAACGCCCTGATATGACAGATTATGCAGCGTGAAAAGTATATTAAACGTCTGGAACTGAGGTTCGTTTGCGTATATCGTTTTGAAATATGCGGGAATAAGACCGCACTGCCAGTCGTTGATATGGATAATATCAGGTACCCAGCCCAATTTAAGAATCAGCTCAAAAACTGCACGGTTAAGCAGGATAAAACGCTCATCATTGTCTTCATAGTCCTCCCCGGTAATGGGATCGGTATAGAGACTTTTTCTGTTGCCAAAATACTCGTTATTCTCAAGGAAGTAAATCTGAACACGAACACGGGGTGATGGGAGGAATGAGGACTTTATTGAAAAAGTTACCTCCTTTTCTCCGATAGGAATCATTAGGTCTTTTAAACGGACAACATCATGAATCTTAAATTTGCGGCTATCAATTGCCCCATATTTAGGAACCATAATCCGAACTTCATGACCGAGCTCATGGAGAACCTGAGGGAGAGAATTTGAAACATCCGCTAAGCCGCCAGTCTTAACAAATGGGAACAACTCCGATGTCACGAAAAGAATTTTAAGCTTTTTTGGGACGGCCATTGTAATCCAATATTGTAATCTGCAAAAATAACAAATTTTAGCCATATTTTAAAGAAAACCCCTTGATTTTGACAAAATCATTTCTATTTTGAGAGTTTGCCTTAAGACTTTTCAGTTCAAATCTCCCCTTTTTTTACATTCTATCCCCAGCCCTGATTTTTGATCCCGGGTTTCAAAACTACCCCACCCCGGTTTTACGATTTACCTGAAAAAGTGACCGGAAATGATTAAATTTTGAGGGTATGAAAAAAGAAATTCAATATACATCATTAACTCTGGTTATCGCTCTTTTTCTTCTCTTAACCGGCTGTTCAGCAGTACCAACAGGCGACAGATATTCTCAAGAGGGTAACGACCAAAGTTCCAATTCAGAAAATCAGCAGACTGAAAACCCACAGGTAACAAACAATCCTGCCTACTCTATCAACTATGAGGATGTTTTTTCAGGATCTGTTACCCCCTTTGTAAAGATTCCGGAAAAGATTCAATCAGTTTCCAAATCTGGGCTATTCTGGTACCGTGTCCCTGAGTCACATGAACTGAAGAATAACCTCACTGAGGTAAACGGCTTTACCCTGCTGGTGTTTTCAGCCGATTCCGCCAACGCTGCAGACTCAGTCGAGAATGCACTTTTTGAAAAAACCGGAATAAATGATATTTCAGTCAGTTTTTCCTCTGGCAAGTATCTGGTTTTTTATGGAAGTTACGCTGATTTTCCGTCTGCAGCAGAAGCAGTAATTAAACTGAATGAAAATAATTTTATCAATTGTCTGCCGGTTCCGAAAAAAATCAGTATCAGGAAGAAGTTTTGAGCACTGTTCTCTTCAGGGATATTTCCATAATTTACGGAACCTACCCCGCCGGGATTGAATTTTTACGCGGTTGGGAAGCCAACAGTCTCCCCTCACTGGTAAATCATAGCATCCTGACAGAAGACGGCATTATTACAGCTTTCATTCCGGAAAAAGAAATCGTGGTGCACCAGGACTGGGAAGTTGTGTCTCTCAAAAACAAGACCGTGATACCCGGATTTACTGAGTGTCATACTCATGCGGTCTTTGCTGGCGACCGCTCTGATGAATTTCTCATGAAACTGCGCGGTGCAACTTACGAGGAGATTGCTGAACGGGGCGGCGGAATTGTTTCAACTATGAAAAAAGTAAGGGATGCCTCAGAAGAAGATTTACTTGCATTGCTACTCCCCAGAATTCAGACTTTTATTGAACAGGGTGTTACGACACTCGAAATAAAAAGCGGTTACGGTCTCAACACACAGGATGAGCTCAAAATGCTTCGCACAATTAAACGTGCATCAAAATTAGTTCCTGTTGATATAATTCCTACATTTCTGGGTGCCCATACTCTCCCCCCTGAGCACCGGGAAGACCGGAATAAATATATTGACAAAATCTGCAATGAAATGCTTCCCTCCGTTGCGGATGAACAGCTCGCCCGCTTTTGTGATGGATTTCTTGAAAAATCAACTTTCCAGCCGGATGAGATTGAAAGAATTTTTGAAACAGCGGCAAAATATGATCTTTCACTACGGCTGCACACAGATCAGTTTCATTCAATTGGCGGATTAGAACTTGGCTTAAAAATGAACTGTAGGAGTGTGGATCACCTCGAGGTAATTTCACAGGAGCAGACAAAACTATTTAAAGACTCCCCCACTGCGGCAGTTCTGCTGCCCGGTGTATCATATTTCTTAAATTATAATTATGCTCCGGCGCGTGACCTGATTGACTCAGATGCCATCATTGCACTGGCAACAGATTATAACCCCGGCTCATCACACATTGACAATATCTTCCTCATTATGAGTCTCGCTGCAGTTAAGATGAAACTGTCCATTAATGAAATTATGAACAGTTATTCCATCAATTCAGCTTATGTATGCGGTGTAAGCAGCCGGACCGGCTCTCTTACCACCGGGAAGCAGGCAGATTTTGCTGTAATTGAAAACGAAAATTTAAACCAGATCGTTTATAATACAGGTAAAAATCCTGTGGTAATTACAGTTAAAAAAGGTGAAATTATTTATCAACAAAACTATAGTCTATGAAAATTATTGAATGTGTCCCCAATCTCAGCGAAGGCAGAGAAACTCAAATATTAGAAAAAATAAAAAATCGTATATCTTCAGTACCGGGAATAAACCTTCTCAGCTTTGAGCCGGATGCTGATTATAACCGTGTGGTAATCACTTTTGCAGGTGAACCGGAAGCAGTTCTCGCCGGCGCGCTTGAAACCGTAAAAGCCGGAGCTGAATACATAGACATGAGAAATCATAAAGGTGAGCATCCCCGGCTCGGTGCGGCTGATGTAGTTCCTTTCATACCAGTAAAAAACGCAACCATCGAAGAATGCGTTGCCCTTGCTGAACGGTTTGGCGAAAAGATTTCCAAAGAACTTAAATTACCGGTATATCTTTACGAGGATGCTGCCAGAACACCCCAGAGAAAAAATCTCTCAGACATCCGCAAAGGTGAATATGAAGGACTTGCAGAAAAAATACAAAATCCTGAATGGAAACCTGATTTTGGCGAGGCAGTCTTTAATGAAAAGCTTGGTGCAACAGTAACCGGCGCAAGATTTTTTCTTGTTGCATATAACGTCAATCTTAAAACAACTGCTTTGAGCATATCAAAAGATATATCAGAAATTATCCGTGAGTCAGGCAGAGTGAAGCGTGATCAGAACGGCAGCCCGATAAAGATAGATGGTAAAACTGTTAAAGAACCGGGAAGGTTTAAAGCGGTGAAAGCTATGGGGGTGGCACTTGAGAAATACGGCATTACCCAAGTTTCAATTAATCTCACAAACTATACTCTTACAAATATGCACCAGGTGTTTGAAGAAGTTAAAAAGGAAGCTGCACTACGCGGTGCTGAAACACTGGGCTCTGAAATTGTAGGTCTTGTTCCTCTGGCTGCATTGCTTGAATCAGGAAAGTATTATGCAGGTACTGACACTCTGTCTGAACGAGAATTGGTAAATCTGGCGATAGAAAAACTTGGTTTGAACACCCTTGCGCCTTTCAGACCTGAAGAAAAAATTATCGAATATATGGTGGAGCAATAAATGAAAAATCACACATTAGCTTATCTTGAAGCACTCTCAGCGGGCACTCCTACTCCCGGCGGAGGTAATGCTTCAGCAGTGGCGGGAGCGATTTCTGCCTCGCTTGGAATGATGGTAATCAATCTGACTCTTGGGAAACCTAAATATGCTGAGTTTGAAAGTGACCTCCGTGAAGGATTAGAACAGCTTACATCACTTCGTGAAGAATTCTTGCAGCTTTCTGAAGCTGATAACGCTGCCTTTGATGAAGTGATGCTGGCATTCAAACTACCAAAGTCAACCCCTGAAGAAAATGCGCTGCGTAAAGCAGAAGTTCAAAAGGCAACCATTAAAGCTGCTCAGGTACCGGCACAGGCAGTAAAAACAGCATCCGAAATGATACCCATTCTCTCCCAGCTTATTGAAAAAGGCAACAGAAACTCACTTAGTGATACCGGTGTAGCCCTGCAATATCTTGAGCCCTGCATAAGCGGCGCTTTATATAATGTTATGATTAATTGTTCATCGGTTAAAGATTCAGCAGAATCGGCTGAGCTGCTGCAATCAACTAAACTTTTAGCTGAATCAGCTCTGGCACAATTACAACTTGCACATAATAGAATTAAAGAAGCATTATGAAAAATTTCCTGATCCTCTTTTTATTTCTGAGTATTTCAATTAGTCCACAGGTCAAAACCGGGCTTGATGTTTTGGTTGAGAATAACTTTAAGCCGCTTCACGGTAAAAAGGTCGGGCTGATAACCAATGCAACAGGCGTAGATTTTAATTTGGTTCAGAATATTGACCTGATGCATAATCACCCCTCATTTAAACTTACTGCTCTTTATGGTCCTGAGCACGGAGTGAGAGGTGATTACTCAGCCGGAGATCATGTTGACACCTATACAGATGAAAAAACCGGTCTGACCGTCTATTCCCTTTATGGCAAAACAAGAAAACCAAATCCGGATATGCTTGCGAATATAGATGTGCTGGTATTTGATATACAGGACATTGGCTCACGCTCCTATACTTACATCAGCACAATGGGGTTGGCCATGGAAGCAGCGGCTGAGGCGGGTATTGAGTTTGTTGTACTCGACAGACCCAATCCGCTTGGTGGTGAAAAAATTGAGGGCAGTCTTGTTGAACCCGGGTTTATTTCCTTTGTCTCACAATTCCCTATTCCTTATGTACATGGTCTCACTGTTGGAGAGCTTGCAATGCTTCTTAATGGAGAAAAAATGCTTAAAGAAGGTAAACAGTGTGAACTTTCTGTAGTAAAGATGGAGGGCTGGGAAAGAAGAATGGACTTTAACCAAACCGGACTACGCTGGGTTCCGACCTCACCCCATATCCCGACAGAACATCACGCAAAGTATTATACTGCAACGGGAATTCTGGGTGAACTTGGCATCATTTCAGAAGGTGTCGGATATACACTCCCCTTCCAGGTGATGGGTTACGAAGGAATAAAGGCAGATAAAATTGCAGGAGACCTTACTGAAATGTATGACGGTAAAATAGTTTTCCGCCCGATATTTTACAAACCATACTATGGTAAGTATATCGGAAAGAAACTTAACGGGGTTCAGATTCATTTTGTTGATTACAGGTCAGTTGATTTAATGAGCATTCAGTTTAACTTTCTTACTGTGCTTAAGAAGTATCATCCTGAGATAGATGTTTTCACCCTGGCAGATAAATCCAGAATTACAATGCTCAGCAAAGTACTCGGCTCTGATAAAATTGCAGAGATATTCAGACAAAATTATAATTACAACGAAGTGAAGAAGTATTTTGCTTCGCAGGAAAAATCATTCCGTGATATCGCTCAAAAATACTTTCTTTATAATTAGTCTTCTTCTGATTCCGCTTTCTGCTCAGAAGGTGGGAATTCTTCCGTTTGAAAATAACTCAAATTTTGAGGATGTCTGGGACATCAGCACTGATATCCCTTCTATTCTCGGTGAATTGTTGTTAAAGGAGGAAACAGTTGATATAATACCTTTACGTGATCTTGACAGTCTGCTTAAGATTAATAAGAAGAAAAAGATCAATCAATATGATACTGAAGACTGGAAATGGCTGCTGCCCGGCTGTGATGTAATAGTTATGGGTTATATTGACGAATTTGATCTAAAACGATACAACGTTGCTGAACCAACTTTAGCAGGATATGAATATTATTCTTTCATCCTGAAGATGAGATTAGTTTTTGCGGATCTGACTCTTGGCAGAGTTTCAGAGCAGACTGAAGTTGAGACTGAACTTTCCAGAAACGTTGTAGGGCTTAACCTTTTCGGGAGGACAAGCAGTGAAAGAAAAGATTTTTTCGGACTGAGCCAGATTACTTTCGGTTCTGAAAAGTTTATGCTTTCAATAGTCGGTGAAGGCGTAAAAGATGCCTTCAACCAGTTTTATAAACACTACAAGAGGGAAATTAAAAGAACGCAGGTGGCAGATGAAATCGAACCTGTACCAACCCTGACAGGCACCCTGCTTACCTACGACGGCGCAACCGGTGATGCGTTTGTAAATATCATAACTAAAGGGCTGAAGCCAGGTGAGATTCTCTATGCTTATGAAGCAACTGACTCTCTTTACGATCAGCAGTCCGGAGAACTTATCGGAATCGCTGAAAAAAGAACAGGTGAGCTAAAAATTCTTGAAATCAGGAACGCTAAACTCCTCTATGCTACCGCGCAGGGAGATAACAAACTTTTGAGTCCGGGACTTATTATTAAATACTTTAGAACCCGTTGAAAAAGATTCTAACTCTCATTTTACCGGCACTGATTTCGCTGGCTGTGTACTTTAATGCTCTTCTGTTCCTTTCCGGCTGCAAAAATGAAAGCAAAAACCAGCCCCAGGGGAACACTCTTTACCTGCCCGCTGAGAGACCAGAAGACGATATATATCACTACACCGGGTTTTCACTCTCTTATAACGAGGACAATGAACAGGCCAACTGGGTAGCTTACGAACTGACCGATATTGAGCTGATAAAAAAAGTTAAAAGAAGTAATAATTTCAGCAGTGACCCGCACGTAACAAGCGGTTCAGCAGAAAACAATGATTACAGAAGATCCGGATACAGCCGGGGACATCTGGCGCCAGCCGGAGATATGACCTGGTCTAAACAGGCAATGGACGAATCATTTTACTTCAGCAATATCTCTCCGCAGACTCAGGAGTTTAATAATGGTCTTTGGAAAGATCTTGAGGAAGACATAAGGAGATGGGCAAAGAAATATAAATCGGTACAGATTGTAACAGGTCCAATTTTTACTGAGGGCATGGAAACTATCGGTAATAGTCAGGTTTCAGTGCCATTGTATTTCTTCAAATCTGTGATGGTCTATTGGGAAGGGAGTTACCGTCCGCTGGCTTTTATTATTCCCCAAAACTCAAATGCACGGAAATATACTGATCATGCTGTCAGCATTGATGAAATTGAACGTAAAACAGGGTTAAACCTGTTTTACCAGCTTCAAGACTCTCTTGAAGCTGAGCTGGAATCGAAAGTATTTAAAAACTTTGGAAAATGATCAGCTAATCAGATTCTGCGTTAAAAAAGAAATCCAATACAGCCCATCTTGGAATCAGATTAATTTCATCGGGATGAAACAAAAACTCTTCTGAGGGACTAAACGGAACAGTAACCCCTGAAGTTATTTTACCGTCATCATTCCGGTCATAAAGCAGCATAAGGTTATACTTACCTGGTAAAACTCTTTTAAAGTCAAACGTGCCGTTCTCTTCAACAGATGTTATATATCTCAACTGTCTGCGCTCAGAGCTCTCAAGAATCAGGCGGGGGTTGTTTTTCTTTCTCACTCCACTTGTTGTTCCGCTTAAGCCGGTAAAGTCAAGTTCAGAAAGAGTTTTGAATCTATAAACATACACTGAATCAGTGAAATTACCCGCGGCATCCTGCAAAAATTTCAGATTAAAAGAGATAAAATAATCTGTTCCTGCTTTAAGCACTGATTTGGGAATCACTCTGAAGGAGGCATCGTCTTTTCTGATAATCTGTGTTTCAACTCTGTTTTTGAGAGTATCCGTAAGTACCAGTTCCCTCTGCAGTCCCTCAATTGAAACACCGTCATCAAGTGCAAAAGTGAATTCCGCATTTAGGTAATCCACGTTCCTGGAATTATAGGGCGGATCAACAGAGATAAAGACGGGTTTATTTGTATCCGGTCTGTCAGACACTGTTAGACTGACCGCATCAGATGAGTTTATGTTCTGGTTTTCATCGGTCAGGTCAGAGACGTTAACATAATAGTTGCCTGCCATACTTACTGAATCATTAATTGCAAGAAAAAATTCGGCATTTTTGCTCCGTCCCTTATATAAATATAAAGGAACAAGAGTCTGCTGTGATGCTGAATCAGTCAGTCTGAACTGAGATGTTGAAAGTTTTTCAGGATCAAGATTCTCGGAAAGAGTCAGCAAAATATGGTTCTTGTCAAGCATACTGGCAGAAAGTAGTTTCGGTGAGGTTTTGTCTTCGGTATAGAGAACCATATTTAAACCTGTGTATCCTGTATCCTTTTCAGAAAGAAGTGGTTCAATGTGAGGCACACCAATCTTATCCTTTTCAGGGTCATAAATTTTATCCTTAATATCTTCATTGACGGCAAATATCCGGTATCTGCCTGAGGCAAGCCCTGTAAAGAGGAACTCCCCTTTAGTGCCCGCCTGTGAGATATAATCCGGCTTAGCCGTCACCGGATTAAGTGTATCTGAAGCATTCCGGTATGCAAAGAGCAAAGTACCAGAGGGTTTTTCAGCGTAAATTTTTCCGCCGGCAGTAAAGTTATCAATTTTATCACCCGTTGAGAATGCAAATATAAAAGACTGAGCCATCCGGTTACGGTTATTAAAATCAGTAACATCGGTGCCTATACTGACCGTATAAGTAATGCTGTCTATCAGTTTTTCAGGGAAATAGACACGCACACTTTTTCCGCTCCAGTCAAGCTCAAGCTCTCCTTGAACTCCGGGTGAAATAAAAATTGCATCCTTGAGTGATCTTTTATCAATATATTCTGAGAACGTAAGTTCAAAAAACTCACCGGTAAAACCAGTTGTACCATTTTTAGGATAAAGTTCAATAATTTCAGGTCCTGTGGCATCAACCTCACCACCGCCGGGGGGTAACTGGTTTGCACATCCGGCTAACAGAAGTGCCGTGAGAACGGTAATATATATATGAAATTTCATTTCTGTTTCGCCTTTATCCATTGATGGTATTTTCTGGCTTCTTTAAGGTGTTCTGAATATGTGCGAGTAAAAACGTGTCTTCCTGACTCAGGATCAACAACAAAGTAAAGATAAGTATGTTTCTCTGGAAAAAATGCGGCATCAAGGGCGGCTTTACCCGGATTATTTATCGGTCCAGGTGGAAGCCCAGCATTAAGATAGGTATTATATGGAGATTTAATCCGCAGTTCCCTGCTGGTAATCCGTTGTGTACCCGGCGGGGCAATAAACTGAATAGTTGGGTCTGCCTGAAGCGGCATTCTTATTCTCAGGCGGTTATGATAAACACCGGAGATTCTTTTCATTTCCGGTTTATAATTTGTTTCCCCTTCAATAATTGAAGCAAGAATGGTGAGTTCATGTTCGCTTCTTCCCATCTTTTCCGCACTTTCTTTCATATCCGCGGTAATGATATTCTGCCATCCATTAAAGAGAGAATCAATTATCTCCTGAGCAGAACTGTTCCTGTAGAAGTAATATGAACCCGGCAAAAGGAAACCGCGCAAACTCTCAAATTTACCGGTTTTTTGTTTTGCCTTAGCTGCATTGTTCATCGCACTGAGGAGTGAATCTTTGTTAATTACTTTTTCGGCATCCATCACCGAGGCAATTCCGTTATTTGAGATACCATCATAAAGGTCAACACGAGTAATATGATTCCCTCGACCCGCTGCAAGATAAGAAGATAGTCCCATATAACTCATCGGCTCAGTTATAGTATATCTTGCGGAAACAATAGATGTGGAATTGCCACTGATTAATAGCGATAGCTTCATTAAAGAGGGAGTTGGTAAAAGCCCTGCTTCATCAAGCATTTTTACAACCTGATCCGCACTCAGCCCGGGTTTAATCTCAATTCTGACAGGCAGTCCCTTTGAAGGAGTATTGGAACCATAAAATATATACGTTAGCAGGAGAAAAACTACGGCAAAAACGATCCCAATAACTTTCCAATCATTTTTTGGCAGAAGCTTTTTCTTTTCATCGGTGAGCTTAGGAACAGGCACGTTATAAATTTCCCCCTTTTCGGCCTCCTCACGCTGTACAGCGCGTGACTGATCAAGTATCCTCTCATATATACGCCAGAGAGCATCCGGTCTGAGCGGTTCCTTCAGATATTTGCTGATTTTCTTGTTGATATCTTTTTCTCTCTCAGGTGAGTAGGTCGGCTGATTAAGTGACCTTTTAATCCTGCCGATCAGAATACTTCTGATAGTTCGTTTTCGCAGGAGTTCAACAAGTTCTTGATCAATACCGTCAACTTCGCTTCTGAGTGCATTCAGAATTTTCTCCCGTTCCTCCGGGCTCATATCCTCAAAGCTGTTCCTGCCGTTCAATTTAACTCCTCTTAATCAGAGGAGCATCAGCGAAAACTGATTTGAATGAGGGGAAGGGCTCCTGTATGCCGAATTCCTTAATCCCTGATTGAATCAGTGAGGCGGCACGTGCTGCTATCATTGCTCCATTGTCTGTGCAGTACTCAAATGCAGGGACCACAAAAGGAAGCTTATACTCTTCTGCCAGTTCATTAAGCCGTTCTCTGAGACGACCATTGGCGGCAACCCCGCCGGCAACCGAAAGTGACCTGTATGAACCCTGTTTCAGGGCAAGTTTTGTTTTTGCAATAAGTGCACCAACAGCCGACTCCTGAAAGCCGTAAGCTATTTCTGACTGCTCCTGCTCAGGTATCACTTCGTCAGGAAAATGTTTTTGTATATATCTCAGCACACTTGTCTTAAGGCCGCTGTAAGAAAAGTTATATTCTCCTTTTACATCCGCTATTGGGAAGGTCAGATTCTTTCTTACCGCGTTTTCTGAAGACTTCTGAATTGCAGGTCCGCCCGGATATCCAAGATTCATGAGTTTTGCAACTTTGTCAAATGCTTCCCCGGCTGCATCATCAATGGTGGTTCCCAAAATCTGATAAGAGGAGTGGCTCCTTACATTAAGCAGTAGTGTATGACCGCCAGACACAACCAGAATAAGCGCGGGAAATTCAGGCGGAGGGTTCATTAGAAAACCAGAATATATATGCCCCTCAATATGATTCACAGGGACAAATCTCTTACCCAGACTGAGCGCCAACCCCTGAGCAAAAGTGTATCCCACGATGAGTGAACCAATCAGCCCTGGACCTGCTGTCACGGCTATCACGTCCACATCCTTCAGTTCTACTCGGGCTTTGGTAAGTGCAGTTCGTACAAGAGGTGCAATCTTAAGTAAATGAGCCCTGCTCGAAAGTTCAGGTATTACGCCGCCGTAAGTTGCATGCATCTGCTGTGTATATATCAGATTGGCTGTAACCTTCCCTTCAGCTATTACCGCAGCCGAGGTCTCATCGCAGGATGTCTCAATTCCCAGAATTATCATTAATTCAGTGAAAAAATATTCTTTACAATATGACCGGCAACCTGTGGATTTTCCTTCAGACGCCTGATGGAGTATTTATACCAGTCCTTTCCGAATGGCACATAAATTCTCACTTTAAATCCTTCCGCGTTAAGCTGATCACGCAGGTCTTCTTTTACGCCAAGAAGCATTTGAAACTCATAACGCGAAGCATCAACTTTCATTTCATTAATAATTTTTTTTGCGCCTTCAATCAGATAAATATCGTGTGTGGCAATCCCGACATAAGCACCAACTTCAAACATTTTCCGCAGCGAGAGCAAATAATTTTCCTGAATTTCTTCTCTTCCCTTGAATGCAATTTCTTCTGCCTCAATGTATATCCCTTTACACAGACGATAATTGAGGGCTATATCCTTCTGCTCCTCAATATCCCTAACCGTACGGCGCAGGTAGGACTGAATAACTACGCCAACATTATCAAATTCACTCCGCAGAATTCTGTGAAGCCGGAGGATATCGTCAGTTGTAGTTGCGTCTTCCATATCTAGGCGGACGAATGTGCCATACTCCCGGGCTTTTGTGCATAGCTCTCTGACCTGTTTTACACAGAAATCGAAATCAATCTGAAGGGCCATCTGGGTTGGTTTTATTGAAAGATTTGACATCAGTTTTTCTTTGTGGATAACCTCAAGCACTGCAAGACACTGACTGTGGGCGTTTATGGCTTCTTCTTTTGTGGTGATGGCCTCACCAAGAACGTCAATGGTCGAATAGATTCCCTTTTTGTTAAGTTCTTTAGTCATCCGTACTGCATCATTCAGATGGTCGCCGGCTATGTAACGGTTTGAAAAAAATCTGACCACCGGTTTGGGCATTAGTTGGACTACAGATACAATTATATTATTTATTATGCTCACAATTACTCCTATTTAGCTTTTCAAAATTATTACTGCCGGAGCTATTAACCAAAATCAGAGAGTTCCACCAAAGACTCCGCTCATATAGGTAAAAAGGTTTTCTTTCTTCAGAAGTGAATATACCTTTTTCCTCTCTGCAAGATCACCTTTCAGTTTTATCAGAAAATAGGTTTTTGCAACAGGATACGGCAACCCTTCAGGATAAATCCTTATCACAGAAAATGATCCTTCAAAAACAGCGAAAAGCATGAGAGCGTCTCCTTCAATTGCTGTTGGCAAGCCGACCACAACCATATTGTCAGACTCTGTCAGTCTTCTGGATTTTGCAGAGAGAAGGAAAAAAGTTGTTTTATTCCGCTTATCATTCTGAATAGGATAGGAGATGACCTGCAGGCCCAATGCCTTGGCAGATGACTTGGAGGCGATAATCGCGGAAATTTCCGGATTTTGCTCAAGATAAAGCTTTGCCCCGGCGGTGTCGTGTACCTCTTTAATGGCCACACCGCTGAACTGTTCCTGTCCGGTAAAATCTGTGCACTGAGCCAGCGCCTGCTGATGAGAATATATATATTTTATCTTATCGAGGGTAAGACCGGGCTTCCCGAGCAGGGCATGATCCAGCTTTGTAGTAATCGCTTCATGTATGGGAAACTGATATTCAAAAAGGAGCGTATAGTTCTCAGGAATTTCGCTGGTGATATAATTAATAAACGGAAGCAGCGCGAAATCTGATTCACCGTTTTTAACGTCGTTAAAAGTTTCACGAAATGATCTCCGGTAACGGATAACAAATGACTGCCCGAATCTTTTTACAACAGTTTTATAACTGTATGACTCCGGCTCACCCTGAATTGATATAACCGGCATCTTACTCGTCATTACTCAGTTCTTTCAGAAGTGTAACTGCCTTTGCATAAAGTTCACTGGTCCCCTGATCATTCATAATAATAATGCCAGCGAGTTTAGATTTGGTGATTTCATTCATCTGATTTCTCATCCGCTCCTCCACTTTTTCACGGGATATATTATCACGCTCCATCGCGCGTCTGATGCGGAGTTCATCCGGTGCGGTAATAAGTACAACTTTATCAAAATACTTTTGCAGGCGGGCTTCAAAAATAAGTGCTGCTTCATAAAAAACGCGCGGCTTTTCTTTAAGAACTTCATCCATCAGAATTTTTGTTTCTGCACCAACAGCGGGGTGCACAATACTGTTTAGTCCCGCGAGAAGTTCAGGTTCAGTAAATACTTTTGATGCTATATATTGATTATTTGGCCTGGCTCCGAGGTATGAATCTGATCCGAGAAGCCCGATTATTTTTTCGCGGATAGATACATCCTCCGCCATGAGCTTTTTTGCAATAGTATCGGCAAAAAGAATGGTCTCGCCAAGTTCAGCAAGATATTTGCAAAAAAGAGATTTACCGGAACCGATTCCCCCGGTGACTGCAATTTTTGCGGGTCTGCTCATTTTGCAAAGTGTACTTTACGTACTTCCCTGATGACGGTTACTTTTATCTGACCAGGGAACTGCATTTCATCTTCAATCTTGCGGGCGATATCATAAGCGAGTTTATCAGCGACTATATCATCAACTTTGTCATGTTCAACCACAACTCGGACTTCGCGTCCCGCCTGTATTGCATAGGTTTTTGCAACTCCTTCAAAAGAACGAGCAATTGCTTCAAGCGTCTCAAGACGTTTTACGTAACCTTCAATCGGCTCTCTTCGTGCTCCGGGCCTGGCTCCTGATATAGCATCGGCTGCCTGTACGAGCGGAGCGATGGGGTGCTCCATTTCAATGTCTTCGTGGTGGCTTCCAACGGCATTTACAATGATTGGATGCTCGCGATATTTTTTTGTAATGTCCATTCCGATGAGGGCGTGAGGACCATCCATGATGCGGTCCATGGTTTTGCCGATATCGTGCAGAAGCCCTGCACGCTTTGCCATATTTGCATCAAGCCCTATTTCAGCAGCCATGATGCCAGTCAGGTAAGCCACCTCAACACTGTGCTGCAGCAGATTTTGTCCGTAACTTGAGCGGTATTTCATTCTGCCAATGAGTTTTATTAACTCATTATGCAGCCCGTGAATGCCAAGCTGAAGGACAACATTTTCCCCTTCTTTAAACATTTCTTCTTCAAGATCGTGCTCAACTTTTGCAACAACTTCTTCAATTCTTGCAGGATGGATTCTTCCGTCAGCCATAAGGCGCTCAAGCGAGAGGCGTGCTACTTCACGCCGGAACTGATCATAAGAAGAAAGAATAACAGCTTCCGGTGTGTCATCAACTATTACATCCACTCCGGTAGCAGCTTCAAATGCACGGATGTTTCTTCCTTCTTTACCGATGATTCTTCCTTTAAGCTCATCGTTATGAATCTGAATTACCGATACGGTAGTTTCAACCGAGACTTCAGCGGCAGTGCGCTGTATTGCCTGAATAATTACTTTTTGTGATTCTTTTTTGATTTCGAGCTTGGTTTTCTCATATATACCTTTGACAGCTTTGTTAACTTCCCCCCTGGCTTCCTGTGTCATATTGTCAATAAGGATTGCTTTTGCTTCTTCAGCGGTGAGACCGGAGATTTTTTCAAGCTTTTCATTCTGCTCTTTTTCAACGCGGTCAAGTTCTTTAGCACGATGTTCAAGATTCCTTTTTAGTTCAAGCAGATTCTTTTCTTCGTCCTTGTTTGCCCGTTCTTTCAGGGAAACCATATCAAGCTTTTTGTCAATGGTTTCCTCACGTTGCTGGACCTGTTTTTCAAGGTTTTGCAGCTTCTGGCGCTTTTGATTTACTTCAGTATCATATTCAATTTTTTTCTTGTACCACTCATCTTTAACCTCAAGAAGTTTTTCCCGTTTTATATTCTGAGATTCCTTTTCAGCATCGGCCAGAAGTTTTTCATATTCTTTATTGCCGTCACTGACAAGTTTTTCGCTTTCCTTTTTTGCGGAATCAATAATTTCAGCAGCACGCAGTTCACCCGCGGCAATGCTTCTTTTACCAAGGCGAGAGTTGAGCTTCCAGCCGAGCCAGAAAGCCAGCACCAGCAGAAGCAATATATATGTCAGGTCAAGCAATTCCATACATTCTCCGGTAGTTCCGATAATAAGTCGCCGCGCCGGCCACTATTCTAACAGGGAAAGAACCCGTGGTCAGATAGTGAGGGAAGTTGCCCGAAGCATCGTACTTCCAATGTTACCCTTTGCAGGGCGGATCCGGCTAGCCGGATTAAGGCCTGTATTCAGCGTCGTGAGCCAACAACCCGTAGTGAACAAAGTTAGTTCTTTTTGTTTTTTCACGACCGGCGAGGCGCAATGATCTTATGGATTATATAAATCGGGCTGGGAGAGGAGAAACTTTAGCCGTTTTACCTTATCAGAGGCCTGAATCAGGTATTCTTTACTCTTATTCTTTTCAAGGAAAAAGTCGTATGCAATATTTAATGATGCAATTATTGCAACTGTCTGCGCAGCATGATCAGGAAGCTCCTCCCTGGTCTCTTCAATAACGCGGTTTACGTATTCAGCCAGTTCCTTTGCCAACTCCTCGTCATCAACAAGGAGAGAATATTCTTTATCGAAGATCTTGACTTTAAGTTTCTTCTTTTCAGACACGATTCATTTATCCGTTTTTATTCGCCTTTTATTCCGTCGGCTAAACGGTTGTTTATTATAGTGATTGCCTCAGCAATCCTGCCTTTGAGCTCCTCTTTTTCCGAGTCACTCATACCGGGGCTTTGCAGTACCCGCGTTCTGAGTGTCTCGAGCTCTTTCTGATTAACTTCAATCTGAAATTTCAGAAATTCATTCTCTTTTTTTGATTCAGCCAGTTTCCGTTCAAGTTCAGATTTTTCTGCCGTTACACGTCCCTGTGTATCCAGAAATCTCTCAATCTGATTTTGAAGTGAATCGAGTTCACTTAACAATTGCTCAAAACGGTTCTGTTCTGTCAATTACTGCCCCTCAACTGAGCATTAAATTTTTTTGAAATTTTTTGTATCAATGAATTAAATTCTCTGTCAACTATTTCATCAGTCAGTGTTGCGTTCTCATTATAAAACTCAAGCGAAAATGCCATGCTCTTTTTCCCCTCTCCCAGACTTTTATGTTCATAGACATCAAATAATCTGAAAGAGCTGAGAAGTGGAGTTTGATTCTTCTCAACAAAAGCTACCAGTTCGTTGAACTGAACCTCTGAGTCGAGGATAAAAGCAAAGTCCCGGAAGACTTTGGGGAACTTAGGCAGATGCCTGAACCCTTCCCGTTTCTTCACCGCTTCAGCTAAACTGCTGATGGTAAACTCAGCGCAAAACACCGGCTGATCAATATCAAACTTCCTGAGAATATCTTTCCTGACACTGCCGCCGTTTATAATCGCCTGCCCCCGGCTCTTAAGTTCGGTTACACTGCCAAAGATATTTTTCTCAGTAGAATAATAGGAATCAATCGTGAAAGAATCAATAGAAAACTTAGCCGCAAGGGACTCAAGATCGCCTTTAAGGTCAAAAATGTCATATTTTCTGTCATCTCTGTACCATTCTTTGGTTTCTGCCTCTCCGGTGAGCACTAAAACACATCGGGTTTCTTCGTGCAGGTTTTTCCACGAAACTTCCCCCTCTCCGGTTCTGGACATGACATTACCTATCTCAAACAGACGGATGGTCTTCTCTCCGGCGTGAATGTTCCTGCGAATATTCTGAAGCATACCCGGTATAAGAGAAGTCCTAAGATACTCCATTTCAACCGTCAGCGGATTTTTCACCTTAACAGGGTTTCCAAAAAGACTGCTCTCCCACTCTGAAATCATCGGCAGCGAAATTGCCTCAAAGTAGCCCAGTCCTGTCAGAGCGGTTTTAATCTGATCATCAAACTCGGTCTGGTCAACACGGTTATGAACCGGGTAACTTACGATGAGGTTGTCAGGAATATTTTCATAACCAAATATGCGAACCACTTCCTCAATAACATCTATTTCCCGTTCGACATCAGGACGGAAGGTTGGAATTTCCAGCATCAGCTTTTCTTCAGTTGAATCCGTGATTACAAACTCAAGTGATTTTAGTATCTGAATAACTTTTTCTTTCGGGATGGTAAAGCCGAGTATCCGTTCAATTCTGCTGTAAGGGAGTTCAGTGGTTTTTTTCTCAATCTTCTCTGGATATATATCAATGGTACCGGCTATCAGTGCTCCGCCGGCTACTTCAGCAATAAGTTCGGCAGCGCGCTCTGCAGCAAAAGGTGTCATGTGAGGGTCAGTCCCCCGTTCAAATCGGTATGAAGCATCTGAACTCATCTGCAGAAACTTTGCACCCTTGCGTATAACGGAAGGATTAAAATATGCGCTCTCAAGCAATATATTTTTTGTCTTGGCAGTTACTTCTGAGTTCTCACCTCCCATGATACCTGCAATAGCAATCCCCTTTTCACCATCATTAATCATCAGTATATCAGGGTTCATCTGCCGTTTGTTTGAGTCGAGTGTGGTGAACTCTTTAAGCGCGCCGGCTTTATCAACTACAATTTTATTTCCGGCAAGTGTATCAAGATCAAATGCATGAAGCGGCTGACCAAGCTCATGCAGAATGAAATTAGTAACATCAACCACGTTGTTTATTGATCTCAGCCCGATTGACTGAATTTTATTCTTCAGCCACTCAGGCGAAGGTCCGATGGTTACGTTCTTCACAACTTTGGCGGTATATCTCGGGCACCCCTGAGTATCCGCAATTTCAACGGCGGCAAGTTTATGTATATCACCGGATGCAGGAAGATTTTTGAGAGCAGGTTTTTTTACTTCTCTTCCGAAAATTGCAGCCAAATCGCGGGCAACACCCAAATGAGAAAGTGCATCCGGGCGGTTAGGAGTGATACCTATTTCAAAGATCACATCGTTGAGCCCAAGCAGATCAGATATAGCAGACCCCGGCTCCGCTGACTCCCCGAGCACCATAATGCCTTCGTGATTGTCACTGATCGCAAGCTCAGATTCTGAGCAGAGCATTCCCTCTGACTCAGCGCCGCGAATTTTGGATTTCTTAATTATAAAATCCTTACCCGGTATATTTGTTCCAATAGTTGCCAGAACCACTTTCTGCCCTACTGCTACATTTGGCGCGCCACAGACAACACTCAGCTCATTCTGACCATCCCACACTTTACATAGTGAAAGCTTATCAGCATTAGGGTGTTTTATACATTCGCGAACGTGAGCAGCCACAAACCCTTTATATATTGCGCTCTGGTCAGTCATTTTTTCAACTTCGAGCCCCGCGCTGGTCAGCTTTTCAGAGATTACCTCCGCGCTGATGCCTTCAAGTGATATATATTCTTTCAGCCAGTTAAGTGATATTACCATAATTAAAACTGCCTTAAAAATCTGAGATCATTTTCAAAATAGAGCCGTATATCAGGCAGACCATATTTCAGAATGCCGATTCTTTCGACCCCCATACCAAAAGCATAACCGGTAATCTCTTCAGGATTATAGCCCACACTTTTAAATACATTCGGGTCAACCATTCCGCAGCCGAGAATCTCAAGCCAGCCGGAGTGTTTGCACATTCTGCATCCCTTGCCGCAGCAGATAAAGCAGGTTACATCAAGCTCTGCACTTGGTTCAGTGAAAGGGAAGAAACTGGCGCGGAAGCGGTGTTTGATATTGCTACCGTAAAACTCTTTAGCGAAGGATAGCAGTGTGCTTTTTAATTCCATGAAGGTAATGTTATCCCCCACCGCAATACCGTCTATCTGATGGAAGATGCAATGGCTGCGCGCGTTAATGTCCTCATTGCGGAACACCTTACCCGGCATAATTGCACGAACCGGAGGCGGGCCTGATTCCATTATACGTATCTGCACGGGAGTAGTGTGGGTGCGGAGCACAAAGTTATCGCTGATAAAAAATGTATCCTGCATATCACGCGCAGGATGATTCGGCGGGAAGTTCAGCGCTTCAAAATTGTAATAGTCTGATTCAACTTCAGGGCCGGTATATATCGAGAACCCCATCCGCTTAAATATCGCCTTAATTTCATCCATGGTCTGCGTAACCAGATGACGGCTTCCGATGAGGCGGGCGCGCCCGGGGAGTGAAAGATCAACGCGTGCCACGGGTTCATCACCGCTGCTTTCATACTTCTCCGCCATTAAAGCAAACGAGGCGTTCAGTTCATCACGAAGCTGATTAAGCTGGTTGCCAACAGCCGGTTTTTCTTCTTTCGGAACATTTTTTAGTTCAGAGAATAAACCGGAAACGGCACCATTCCTGCCCAAAAACGCGATGCGGAAGTCTTCAAGCGATTTCTGATCGGTGATTTTGCCCATCCCGTCCTGAGCCCGTTTTTTTATTTCTTCAATCTTTTCTTTCATCGGACATAACCCTTTAAAACAAAATACCCTCTCCTCCCGGTAAGGAAGAGAGGATAATGAAACATGTATCTATGGATTAACTTTTTACATAAGAAACAACATCTGCAAAAACTGCAGGATGTTCGGCAGCCAGCTTAGCAAGAACTTTTCTGTTCAGCATTACGCTCTTTTGGTCAAGTGCATGAATCAGTCTTGAATAACTGAGACCATGCAGTCTTGCACCTGCGTTGATTCTGATAATCCAGATTCCGCGGTAGTCTCTTTTCTTAAGACGTCTGTCTCTGAATGCGTGAGTTAAACCTTTTTCAATATGGTTTTTGGCAACCGTCCAGACATTTTTTCTCGTTCCCCAGTAGCCCTTGGCTCTCTCAAGAACGCGTTTTCTTCTTCTGTGGGCTGCAACTTTATTTTTAGATCTTGGCATTTTTTATTTTCTCCTTTATTGCAGCATTATCTGAACTTTTTGCAAATTGGTCTTATCAACCAGAGTACTTGATCTCAAGTTTCTTTTTCTCTTTGTTGACTTCGAGGTGAGAATGTGGCTCTTATACGCCTTTTTTCTCTTAAACTGACCGGAAGCAGTTCTTCTGAACGTTTTAGAAGCTCCACGGTTACTTTTCATTTTAGGCATTGTTATTCCTATTTGTTTATTATGTTTTTCTTTTTGCCCTTTTGCGGGACCACAATTACATTCATGTTTCGTCCTTCCATCTTGAGAGGACTTTCAACTTTTGAGTATTCACTCACTTTTTCGATAAACTGATTAAGCAGGGCCTCACCGTGAGAGGTATATGCCATTTCTCTTCCCTTGAATACTACCACCGCTTTAACTTTGTTACCTTCTTCAAGGAATCCGATTGCGTGTTTGGTTTTAAACTCAAAATCATGAGAGTCAGTGTTCGGATGGAACCTGATCTCTTTCATGACAGAAACATGCTGGTTCTTCTTCTGAGTCTTTTCACGCTTCTGCATTTCATATTTATACTTGCCGAAATCAATAATTTTGCAAACCGGCGGTTCTGCTTTTGGTGCAATTTCCACCAGGTCAAGTTCTTTTGATCTTGCCAGCCGGATTGCATCTGCAACTAAAAATACTCCAAGCTGATCTCCTGCTGAATCAATCACGCGCACAGTTCTTGCGGTGATCTCTTCGTTTATCCTGATTTCTTCGGCTGCGATAGAATTACCTCGTTATTAGTGAAATGTTTTGTTGTTAATTTCTTCAAGCAATTGTGAAACTAATTCTTCCACATTTGCAGAGCCCGTTTCTGCGGACTTTCTTTTTCTTATGGAAACTGTTCCCGCCGTCTGTTCTTTCTCACCCACGATGAGCATATACGGGGCTTTCTTCAGTTCCCAGTCTCTTATTTTATATCCGATTTTTTCGCTGCGGTGATCAAGTTCAACCCTGATGCCGGATTTTCTCATCCGGTCAGCCACAGACTCAGCATACTCCATGAAGTTCTGTGATACCGGTATAACTGCTGCCTGAACCGGTGCGAGCCACAGCGGGAAATCTCCTGCATAGTGCTCGAGAAGTATTCCGAAGAAGCGCTCAATAGAACCGAGCAGTGCTCTGTGAACCATGAACGGACGATGTTCTTTGCCGTCTTCTCCGATATATTTCATATCAAAGCGCTCGGGCAGATTAAAATCAAACTGCACGGTGCTTAACTGCCACTCGCGGTTGAGAGCATCCTTGATTTTGATATCAATCTTTGGTCCGTAAAATGCTCCGCCCCCTTCATCAACTTCGTAAGAAATTTCTTCTTTTTCCATTGCTATCTTGAGGGACTCAGTTGCCTTCTCCCAGAGATGATCTTCACCGACTGCTTTTTCCGGCTTGGTTGAAAGATAAAAACTGAGATCAGTGAAACCGAATGAGCCGAGTATATACTTGGCAAATCTGATCACTTCAATAACTTCCGGCTCAACCTGATCCAGAGTACAGAAGATATGAGCATCATCCTGCGTAAAGCCGCGCACCCGTAAGAGCCCGTGCAGTACACCTGACTTTTCGTAGCGATAAACGGTACCCAGCTCAGCCCAGCGCAACGGAAGATCGCGATAGGAACGAAGCTGCGTTTTATATATCATGATATGAAACGGACAATTCATCGGTTTGATGTAATAGTCCATTTCGTCAACTTTCATACCCGCGTACATACTGTCGCGGTAAAAACCCAGGTGACCGCTGGTTTCCCAGAGCCAGCTCTTACCCATGTGGGGAGAGTAAAGCATCTGATAGCCGTGGTCAAGATGTGACTTGCGCCAGAAGTCCTCGACCTCAAGGCGGATTCTTGCACCTTTCGGATGCCAGTAGATAAGACCTGCTCCGGCTTCTTCATGCACGGAAAAAAGGTCTAACTGCTTGCCGAGTTTTCTGTGGTCACGCTTCTTTGCTTCCTCAAGAAATGCAAGATGATCTTCAAGCATCTTTTTCTTGGGAAAGGAAACACCGTAAATCCTCTGAAGCTGTTTATTCTTCTCGTCACCACGCCAGTAAGAACCGGAAACACTCAGAATCTTAAAATACTTAATCTTGCCGGTATCAGGAAGATGCCGCCCTACGCACAGATCGGTAAAATCCCCCTCGTGATAAAGACTAATGGTCTCTTCAGTGTCGTCAAGTTCACTCAGGATTTCGAGTTTATAAGGGTCACCCTTTTTCTCAAAAAATGCTACCGCTTCAGCTTTGCTGAGCTCCTGCCGGACAAAAGGATTTGCCTGTTTGGCTAAAACCGCCATCCGATCCTCAATGATCTTCAGATCATCTTCAGTGAGCTTCTTGTTGATATCAATGTCATAGTAAAATCCGCCGTCAACCGGAGGTCCGACACCGAACTTAGCTTCAGGATGAATATCCTGAATAGCATGAGCCATCAGGTGAGAGGTTGAATGCCAATAGACATACTTCCCTTCTGCCTGATCAAATGTCACAAATTTAACAGAGCAGTCTGATTCGACCGGAGCATAGAGCTCCGTCTGTTCGCCATTAATCACTGCAACAAGCGCATCGTCAGCCAGACGGTGAGAGATGGCTTTTGCGATTTCTAAGGCAGCAATGCCTTTCGGGAAGACCCGGACACTGCCGTCCGGAAGCGTTGCCTGTATATTCACTGTAACTCTGTTAAACAAAAAATCGGATATTTTATCCGTAAGATGGTGGGCTCTATAGGATTCGAACCTATGACCTTCTGCACGTCAAGCAGACGCTCTAACCAACTGAGCTAAAAGCCCATCTTAAAAAATTCGCCGGGTCATAAAATTATTGTACCGAGGGCCGGACTCGAACCGGCACGGAAACAAGTTTCCTCAGGATTTTAAGTCCTGTGCGTCTACCAATTCCGCCACCCCGGCGATTTATTTTTTTCGGACTTTAAAGATAAGGATATTCATGGTCACTACAAATTGGAAATTTTGAAAAAATCCCCCGTTTTGACCTCTTTTCCCTTCCTTTTAGGTGTTTTTTTGGCATCTGGATTGGAAACCGAGGAGGAAAAATTGAAAAAATGAAGAATGAAAAATGAAGAATTTCGTAAAACCAAGTTGCCAAAACACCCGTGAATCCTAACGAGTCGGGATGACCTATGAGCAACCGTCGAAGAAAAGAACCCCAAAACCAATTCTAAATGCTAATCCGTACTCAATTAGATATGCACTATCTAAGTTGCTGCTCATTTCATCACCGTCAGTTTTTTAACTTTAAAGCAATCTTTTGTCTGCAATGAATAAAAATAAATGCCACTGCTTAAACCAAAAGCATTAAATTTTACTGTATGTCTTCCGGCGGGCAGGTAACCCTCAGCAAGAGTAGTTATTTCTTTACCAAGCAGGTCATAAACAACTATTCTGACATTATCTCCGGAAGGCAAAGTGAATATAATATCTGTAGTAGGATTAAACGGATTCGGATAGTTCTGCATAAGTTCAAATTCTTTGACAGAGCCGTCATGTATTTCTTCAGCAGAAACAAGGTTTGGTTGAAATAAATAAGCTGCTCCGCTCCAATCCGCATACGTTGAGTCCCCGGGTGCGC
>JADLAF010000057.1 GCA_020848375.1 Ignavibacteriaceae bacterium | reverse complement strand
AGATTTTTCAGTCAAGACCGGACATTGAGCTCATGCTGGGCTCAGCTACGGACAGAGGGCTTTTTCCGGCAGATCAGTTTGTGAAAACAGATGCAACCAGAGCGGACGAGGTTAAAAAGCTGGTTGCTTCATTCCGCCCCGATCTGATCATAAATTGCTCGGCTTTTACCAATGTTGATTTGTGTGAGTCAGAGAGGCAGAACGCCTGGATGGCAAACGTCCGTGTGGTGGAAAATCTTTCGGATGCTGCCCGCGTTTTTGACAGTTATGTTATTCACATTTCCACTGATTACGTCTTTGATGGTCTGCGCGGTCCTTATTACGAAACGGATAAAACCAACCCTGTTTCTTATTACGGCCGCACAAAACTTGCCAGTGAAAATGCGCTGCGAATCAGCGGAGTACCTTTCACTATCCTCAGGACTAATGTTCTGTATGGGCTCTTCCCGGGCGGCAAACTCGACTTTGTCCGCTGGGTGGTTAATTCAATCCGCAAGGGTGATACCATCCGCATAGTGACCGACCAGATAAACAACCCGACATTTGTGGATGATCTTGTCGCTGCCATCGAACTGGTATATATTAACCGTAAGCAGGGTGTTTATCACACCGGCGGAATGGAGTTTTTAAACCGGTATGATTTCACTCTGAGAATTGCACAGGTTTTTAATTTGGACACCTCATTTATACAAGCCATTAAAACTGAAGACCTGAAACAGCCGGCTAAACGCCCATTAAAATCAGGTTTATATACTATCAAGGCGCAGTCGGAGTTCGGCTACCGCCCCCACACGCTCGATGACACTCTTCATCTGATGAAAAAAATTCTGGAGTTGTAACTTGTTACGATTTGTTTTCTTTCTGCTTTTTTCTGTCACACTCTTTTCACAATACACTCCGCCCGAGTGGAGCAAAGGAATTGTCTGGTATCAGATTTTTCCGGAGCGGTTTTTTAACGGTGATACCCTGAATGACCCCACTGCTGATAAAGTTCTTGTCAATAGCAGAAAATCAAAAGAAGGATGGAAGGTAACACCGTGGACTTCTTCCTGGTTTGCTGAATCAGAGTGGGAAAAACTTCAGAGCGGTAATCTCCGCGATCATCTTACAGACCGCAGATACGGCGGTGATATTGAAGGTATCATCCAAAAACTGGATTACCTCCAGCGAACGGGCGTTAAGGGTATATATCTTAACCCCGTCTTTGAAGCCGTATCAATGCATAAGTATGACGGCTCTACGTTCCATCACATAGATGTGAACTTTGGTCCTGACCCCGCGGGCGATGAGAAGCTGATCAAATCAGAAAACCCCGCCGACCCCAAAACATGGGTATGGACATCGGCTGACAAACTTTTCCTTGAGCTTATTAAACAAATTCATGCCCGCAATATGTATATCATCATTGACGGCGTGTTTAACCATTGCGGCGAACAGTTCTGGGCATTTCAGGATGTAAAAAAGAATCAGGAGAAATCCCCTTATAAAGACTGGTTCAGAATTTCTGCATTTGATGATCCTTCAACCTCAGAAAATGAATTTGACTATAAAGGATGGTGGGGACACAAATCACTCCCTGAGTTCGCCCGAACGGAAACAAATCTCGTAGCACCCGTTAAGGAATATATACTCAGCGCAACAAAGCGGTGGATGGATCCTGACGGAGACGGAAACCCAAAGGACGGTATTAACGGCTGGCGTTTAGATGTAGCACGGGACGTACCAATCGGCTTCTGGAGAGAGTGGAGCTCATTAGTAAGAAAAACAAACAATCAGTCACTTATCATTGGTGAGCTATGGGAACTCTCCCCCGACTTTGTTTCTAAAGAGGGAGTTTTTGACGGTCTCATGAATTACAATTTTGCTTTTGCGGTAAATGATTTCTTTATAGCTGACCGCAAAAAAATTACAGCAACCGCTTTTGTAAATGCACTGAAAGCAATTGACTCGGTATATCCTAGTGAAAATCTTCATGTTCTTCAGAACCTAATAACCTCGCATGATACAGAACGGCTGATTTCCCTGATTGAAAATCCTGACCGGCAATATGACCGCGATGCTGATTACCGTAATAACAGCTACAATCCTGGTCAGCCCTCAAGAGAGTCTTACGAAACGCAAAAACTAATTGCGGCTTTCCAGATGACCTACCGCGGTGCTCCCATGATATACTATGGTGATGAAGCAGGAATGTGGGGGGCTGATGACCCGCACTGCCGTAAACCGATGCTCTGGGACGGACTTCAGTATGAAGCAGAAGAAATTACCGCGGTTACCGGTTTCAGCAAGGGGTGGGGCGTATATAAAGTGTCTCCCAACAAAGATATGTATTACCGGTATATGCACTTAATGAGAATCAGAAACAGCAGCAATGCGCTCCGCTATGGTTCACTTGAGTTCGTTTACACAAGTGATAAAAATAAAAGTTTCGGATTTAAGCGGGAGCATGGTTATGAAAAATACTATATCTTTTTTAATCTTTCAAATGACCAGGATGTAATAGAGATACCCGTTACGGAAAAAACCGTCAGAGATGTATTCTCAGGAGAAAAGCTCACGCCGCGGAATAATAAACTAAGATTTGTTCTTTGGGGAAAATCATTTGCGATATATAATATAGGCAAGGATAACTGAGGGCAGAGATGGCACTGAACATACAGATTTTCGGAACTAAGAAGTGTAAGGAGTCAGCCAAAGCCGAACGGTATTTTAAGGAACGGAGGATTCCCTATCACTACCGCAATCTAGCCGAAAAAGGGATAAGTAAAGGAGAACTTGACAGCATCTGCGCCGTATATTCACTTGAAGACCTGATGGATACCGAAGGCGGTCAGTATAAAAAAAGGAATCTGACATATATACGCCACGACCGGGAATATGAACTGCTAAACGATCCGCTGCTTTTTAGGACCCCTATCGTTCGTAACGGCAGGAAGGTAACAGTCGGTTACCAGCCGGATGTGTGGAAAAGCTGGATCGAGGAAAATTAGAAATCAATGTACAATGAACAATGTACAATGGGAAATTAGTAGGCCTGCACCAGAAAATCTCGCAAATCGTCTGAGCAGGTCTTAACCTAAACCTACCGATCCCGGCGGTGTCAGGAGACTTATTAGAAGCACCATGGTCAAAACGCATTTTGAAACCCGCATAGCAGGTGACTCATTAATAGAAAAACAACAGCACCTACACATCCCGAACCCCTTTAGGGGTGAAATATTAAAGTCGCCACCTGTAGAGACGTTGCAATCGCTGAACGGTATATACAACAACATTAAACCCCTGCGATTGCAGCGTCTCATCGTGGTTCAGATTTTCGGTGTTATGTGCTCTGCTTTTCTTACCCTGAGACGCTGCAAATGCAAAAGCCTTTTGTATATATATCATCACATAAACATTTGCAGCGTCTCTACAAATTTCCAAAAGCCCTTTTAGGGGGTGAAAGATGAATAAGCAACCGCATATATATTATCATTTGCAGAAACAATACCCTCGGCTACAAAAGCATAATCGAAACTGTGTGAACCGCGTTAGCAGTGACCTATTAGCAATGTTTTATGAGAATATCTGCGGGAGATACTCTGCGTTAAAACCCTTTGCGTCTTAGCACCTTTGCGCGAGATAAAAAAAATCCCCGGCAATGATAGTTCACTGCCGGGGGTTTTTATTATAAAGCAGTTTACCAGCTTTTACTTCATCAGAACCAGTTTTCTGGTCTGAACAAAGCTGCCTGCTGTCATCTTATAGAGATAAACTCCCGATGAAAGTTTTGAAGCGTCGAAGCTGATGGTGTAGCTTCCTGCCGGCTTTACTTCGTTAACCAGTGATGCAACCTCATTACCAATCATATCATATACTTTAAGAGTCACCTGAGCGGCTTCCTTAACATCATACTGAATGCTGGTTGACGGGTTAAACGGATTGGGAAAGTTCTGACCGAGTGAAAACTCTTCCGGAATGCTTATATCATCGCCAAGGGAGGTGACTGATGAATTTATTGCGAATGAATATACAACACCCGCTTCAGCAGTGAAAGTAACTGACGGTACAGTGAGCATATCTAAGGTCGAGCCAATACCCGGACCGGTCATACTGAAGTGATAATTATTTCTGACCTCTTCAGGAATAAGCTCCGTAATATCATTCCAGCTCAGAGTAATCTCACCCGCGGTTTTTGAAACAACATTAAAGTTCCAACTGTTACCTGGCTGAGGTAATTCATACTTAGCGCGTATGTCTGAAGCAAAGCGTGTGAAATAAGGGCTCCAGCCGCTCTGCTCAAAATATGTGGTGAGCGCTTCAGGTGCAGGTGATACCGGCGGTTTTGCGTAATCATACAAAGCATCAAATCCGTCCGTGGCGCTTATGCTTGCACCAAATACAAGAAGATTATCACTCACATTATTAACTGAAGCAAGAATAGGCACTGCCCAGTTATCTATGTCAGTTTCAGTATCAATCGGCTCTTTTGTCTTTGGGGCGTCAATAGGAACTCCGGCATCTTCTTCATCAAAAGAAGCATAAACACCTTCCATCAGCGCTGAAAACCAGTAACCGTTCCAGACCCAAAGCTCATCTGAAGGTGCATAAGCGCCATTTGTGTATCCATAATAGATATTTTGTATCCATCCGGCGGTTGCAGCTTCGGTACCAGTTTTAATTTCTTCACCTTTCCTAAACATCACTTCAGAAGTGAGGAAGTCATCGTAAAAAGGAGAGGAAATAATATTCCAGCCCGGCACAAGCGGGGTTTCTACCTGCTCAACATTTGAAGTGCCATATACATCAAGAACTCCTCCGGTTTCAAGTCCGAGCCAGTATCCAAGCCCGGCCTTCACTGCAGTGGGGACTGTATATCCGCCTGAGTTGCCATACTGAAAAAGAAAATATGTTGTGTAATCATCACCGAATACTGCCTCCGGTGTTTCATCATCAGGTCTGACAGGAACAGAAATAAGATTCCAGCCCGATGTGAATTCAGTCTGTACGGTTCTCTTTGTGCCCGCACCGGTTAATGATACCGTTAAATCCGTTTCATTATTACTGGCAAATGTTAATACAGAGCTGTAAGCAGCAACCTGAACAGGTTTAAACCTGATGTTAAGTTCAACAGTTACATTCGGAATAACTGTAATCGGAAATTCACCGCTATAGTCCAGTGTAAACCCGGGCTGAGAAAATGTTACTGCACTTATTGAAAGTGGTATATCGCCGCCTGTATTCGAGATAGAAACAGCATATATTGAAGAATTGCCAACGGCAACATCGCCAAATGCTATCTCGGATGGGCTTACTGTTCCATTAGGTACTAATTCTGTACCTGAACCGGAAAGAGGAACTGTAAAGTCGCCTGCGACATTATTTGCATTGCTTGCAAAAGTAAGGTCTGCGCTATATGATATTGCAGATGCGGGCGCAAAGGTTACTTTAACATAAAATGATTCATTCGGACCCAGTGTTACCGGTGTAGTAACATCAGTAGTAAACGCAGCATCACCAACAACTGAAACAGAGGTGATTACCAAATCACCCTCACCATCAGTATTAGAAATAAGTACGCTATCCTTCTTGCTCTGTGTGAGCTTAACCGTACCGAAAGCTAAGCTGGAAGGAGTTGAGGTTATATTAACCGGAAGGGTAATTCCTTCCCCTGCCAGATATACAACGAATGGATTGGTGTTTGTAGCATTACTTGAAAAAGTAACCGTACCTATATAGCTTTCCACTTCAGGCGGCGTAAACGAAAGGACCACTTTGGATGAGTCACCCGGTTCAATACTAAACTCCGGACTGCTCACCAATTCAAAAACTTCATTGGTAACTGAAACGCTTGAAATGCTCAGCGTTCCTTCACCGGTGTTATATATAGTAATGGTATCATTCTTAGTTAAAGTAGCTTTAACCGAATTAAAATCGAGTGTATCTGTATCGCTGCTAATGAGAATCGGCAGTTCAATACCTGTCCCGCTTAACGGAATGTTAAGGTTGCTATCCTCGTTTGAATTGCTCGAGATGGTTGCGACACCTTCAAATACGCCAATATCATCCGGACTAAAACTAATCGGGAGGTGAAGAGTATCACCGGGATCAAGTGTCGAACTGGTCAGCGAGAGCACGCTAAAAGCTGCACCGGCTACAGTAACAGAAGCAATTTCAAGCACCTGTTCCCCCGTGTTGCTTATTACCACTCTTTCAGTCTTGCTCCTGGTTTCTTTTACCTCGCCAAAATTTACCGAAGACGGGCTTATTGATATCTGCGGCGGGTCCGGTTGATATCCAATAATAAGGCGAAATTGTTTTTCACCTCCCTGCCCTGAGTTATACGAATAGGTACTGTTTAATCTAAGATCCTGCTCAGTTTCTGCGCTTATGTCAAAAAGTGTAATGTCATATTCGGCAGGAATAGAAAGAAACTCAGTAAAGAGTACTGTTACATCCTGATTCAGTTTGTCTGTGTTCACCGTAAAGTCCCACTCTTCGGTTGATTCTGCCAGAGATTTAAGCAACCGGATATCTCTTGCATATCTGTTACCAAGAACCTGGCTCCAACCCGTATGCGGAAAGAAGACTTCAATATAATTTGATACCGGAGTTGGCGGCTTTGGTATATCAATACCAATATCATATCCATCGGTTGCGGTTGGTGACTGACCTGCCATAGCAGTTGTATCAGATAATGCTCCTGTTGATGCATTTATTTTAATATGCCAGCCCAGGAGAGTTAATCTTGCAGCAGTTGTGTTTTTAATAGTCTGCATATCAGCATCTGAGCCGGTTGGGTTGGCAACGGTTGTTGTAAATGCATAATATTTATTATTCTCGGTTCCGGTAACTGCACCACCAGGAATAACTGCAACCCATGCGGTGCCTGAACCAGTTGCCTGAACAAGCTGTGAAGTAGAAAAATTATCTGTGGTATATCTCACAAAGATTTTTTCTTCAGAGGCAGGTGCCGCACTCGTAGTAATATATACAGTCGCATTTTCACCCACATCAATAGCAGTGTGAGTAACTGAAGATAATGCAACCGGCTCACCTGACAACTCCATAAATATAGCGTAGGTGCTATTGTACCCGTTGTCTTTCCAGTTCATTACATACCATTTACCATTAGCAACAGAAATCAAATTGTTACCTGAACCATTTTGGTGGATAAAAACATCCAATGAGTTCATGGTAACTTGGGAACCATTTTTCCAGGTGTTAGCATCAGGAGTATTTGTTGGTCCCGAGCTAAAGGTAAATTCATAATTCCCCGATGTAATATCTCCACCGGATTCAGCTACTTTGAAAACGGTTTGCCATCTTGGCGTCCCGGTAGTAATTTTCGTAATTCTACCCCCGGTAACTTGAGTCGAACTGGCAAAGGCAAGGTTATTGGTTGGAGGTTTAACCCACCCATTCCACGTACCCGGCATATTCAACCCTTCTGGCTCAAAAATCTGCGCCTGTAACCCCGCACTGAGGCACAAGAGCATAGTATAAAGCACTAATATGCGTTTCATTTACATAATCCTGTCTATATTTTATTTGATAAAAAAGCGATTCAATTATACTTAAAAACGAAAAATTGGCAAAGTAAATCTATTGTTAAGCAATGCTGATAGTCCTGTTAAATGCTTAAAAACACACGGTTCACCGATGAGACTGACTCAAAAAAAATCAGGGCTGATTCACAGATTTCACCGGCTCAATTTTCCCCGTTTTCCCCTAACTTTGTTTATCAGTTTTCTAAGAATTATACCAGAACATGAACTACATAGACTTACGAAGCGATACCATCACCCGCCCATCCGCCGGAATGAGAAAAGCCATTGCGGAAGCTGAAGTAGGCGATGATGTTTTCCGCGAAGACCCCACATTAAACGAACTGCAAGAATACGCTGCTGGACTCCTTGGCAAAGAAGCTGCACTTTTTGTCCCCAGCGGTGTGATGGGCAACCAGCTCTGCCTGAACATTCTGACTAAGCCCGGTGACGAAATCATCTGCGAATATGACGCTCATATTTTTAACTATGAGTCTGGCTCACCCGCCACCCTGAGCGGAATAACCCTTCACCCTTTAAAGGGAAATTATGGTGAGCTTGACCCGCAAATTGTTGAATCAGTTATACATCCCTCCTACGCATATTACATGACAAAAAGCAGGGTCATAGCTGTTGAAAACACCCACAACCGGGCCGGTGGAACGGTCATTTCACTGGAAAATATCAGGCAACTGAAAGCGGTAGCAGTGAAAAACGGGCTCTCATTTCATCTTGACGGCGCACGCCTCTGGAATGCATCAGTGGCTTCAGGCATCAGCGTGAAGGAATATGCTTCCTGTTTTGATACTGTTTCAGTTTGTCTTTCAAAAGGACTCGGTGCTCCGGTCGGTTCAATTATTGCCGGCAGCAAAGAGCTGATGCAGGAGGCGTTCCGCAAACGAAAGGCCTGGGGCGGCGGAATGAGACAAGCGGGCATTCTGGGAGCCGCCGGACTCTATGCTCTCAAGAACAACATTGAGCGATTGAAGGAAGATCATGAAAAAGCAAGGATTTTAGCGGAAGTAATAAACTCCGTTCCGAATGCTGAAATTGATATGAAAGCAGTGCAGACCAACATTCTCCTATTTAAACCGCTCAACATGACCGTGCAGGAAACCATCTCGAAAGCCAAGGAACTGGGCGTGCTTTTTTCACCGGGGAAAGTTGATTCTGTTCGCGCTATTACTCATCTGGATGTCTCATTTGAGGAAGTAACACTCGCTGCAAAAGTTCTCGAAAGAATGTTTGGATAATATATGAAAGAAACACCGGATATAACACTTTTCCGCCATGAGACCCGCGTAACCGTACGTTTTCACGAGGTGGATATGCTGGGGGTGTGTAACAATGCTGTATATATCAACTACTTTGAACAGGCACGGCTACAATATATAAAAGATCTGGGGCTGGTTCCTGAAAACGGACTTTTTGCAGAAAATAATTTTTATATGGTACGCAATGAAATCAATTACCGGAGTCACTCTCATTTTGATGATGAGCTGATTGTCCGCAGCCGGATCAGCTACATCGGCAGTTCGTCTTACGGATTTGAGCATCTGGTCACCAATGCAAAAACCGGAAAGCTGATTGCCGACGGTAAGGGTGTTATCGTGCAGGTCTCAAAGCAGGAGGAAAAGCCGGTGCTGCTCTCTCAGAGCTTCCGCGATACCGTTACCGCTTACGAAAAACAAGTTACCTTAAAAGTAGGATAGACATACCATGAGACGAGCCGTCATTGATATAGAAACCGCGGGATACAATTTTGAAGAGCTCTCAGAAAGCCAGCAGGAATATATTCTCCGCGATGCAATGAAAGAACGGGATGAAACATTGCGCGAGCAAAAAGCGGACGAGGCAAAAAAATGGCTGAGTTTGTATCCTCTTTCAAGCCGTTGCGTGGTAATCGGGATACGGGATATAGACAAGGGTACGTCGTATATATACTACGAGTCGCCAGAACATAAGGAGTTCACCGATGAGGAGACCGGATACAGATACAAAGGACTGCCTGAAAAGGAGATGCTTGAATCATTCTGGAAGCTCGTCACTTATTTCAACCAGATTATTACCTTCAACGGTCGGGGGTTTGACCTTCCCTTCCTGATGGTGCGTTCAGCTATTCTGCGGGTAAAACCATCGCGTAACTTCGTTGGCAACCGTTATGACGCCTCCTCACATATTGATTTGCTTGAGCAATTTAGTTTTTATGGCTTAACCAAACGCTTTAATATGGATTTTTACTGTCACGCATTTGGCATTGAAACCCCAAAAAGCAAAGAAATCTCCGGGAATAATGTGAAAGAGTTTTATGACCGCGGTGATGTAATGGAAATTGCGAAATATAATGCAAGAGATTTGATTGCCACTGAAGAATTGTATAAAGTGTGGAATGAATACCTGAACCTTCGGTGAAGTATGAATCATGAAGTTTGAAGTATGAATCATGAAGTTTGAAGTATGAATTGCTAAATTGTGAATTAGAAGTAAAAACAAAACTGCGTTTCGATCATGACCCCAGTGTCCCCAAAGTCGCCATTGTCCCCCGGGTAAGAACTCGCGCAAAGCCGCCAAGACACAAAGTATATCAAGTCTTTAAAATAAAAAACCCCCGTTTTAAGCGGGGGTTTCTTGTATCTATATAATAATTACTTCATCAGAATCATCTTGCGGACGTCGGTTTTGTCCGGTGTGACTAATTTATAAAAATATGTTCCGCTTGCCAGACCGCTTGCATCAAATGTAACTTCATAAATTCTGCCTGCATCAGCTATTCCGTTAAAGAGTGTTGCGACTTCAGCACCGATTACATTATACACCTTAACCTCAGCTCTGGTATCATTTTGGAAACCAAACTTGATTATGGTTGAGGGGTTAAACGGATTTGGATAATTCTGCTCAAGCAAATAACCGTTAATAAGATTAGCAACCGAGACTTCAATTACCTGGCTGTACTCAAACTGACCATCTGTATCAACCTGTTTAAGGCGGTAGATATATATGCCTGCAGTTACATTTGCATCAGTAAAGGAGTAACTCTTTGGTGAGTTGCTGTTGCCGTTGCCTTCAACAAAGCCGACTTTGGCAAACTGAAAATTCTGATTGCCACTTACTGCCTTAGCACGTTCAACTTCAAATCCGTAGTTGTTAACTTCGGTCGCGGTGTTCCAGTTGAGGTTAATTTTGCCGTTGGCAACTTTGCCATTGAAGGAAGTGAGTTCAACAGGGAGAGACCCCGTGTTTCCTACGCCAAACTCCGTGAGACTTGCAAAACCTATTGCATTTGCAGAGTATCTTCCCGAACCCAGATCTGTAAGTGTTGCCTCATGTCCAGTCCACCCTGAATTGTAATATCCAATAAAAATATCAGATGCGGTGGAGAACGATCCAGCATGTTGAGCTGAAGCCCACTCAAGAGTCAAATCTAAATCCGGTGTACCTGAACCTGAAACGTTTGTTAATGTCCAGGCGGCATTCACAACTTTACTTGCATCGAGAGGGGTATTTGTAAAAGTTGAGCTTACCGTTACCCCTACATCAATTGCATCACCCGTGTT
>JADLAF010000056.1 GCA_020848375.1 Ignavibacteriaceae bacterium | reverse complement strand
TTGGGGTTCAGCTCGTACCGCTGCATATACTCATCAGTTGAAATGATTTTACCTCCTGCAATTCCGGCCGGCTTTTTTTCAGTGAACTGCTGAGCCCCGGCTGAGAAGGAGACAACTAACAAAAGGGAGAAAATCAGAATTGGTTTTTGCGTCATTTACAGAATAATTTGAAAATAATGTGTAAAAATACCCCTTTTTGAGGAATTTTTCGGGGAAAAGGAGGGGCACCGGGGGGAGAAATAAAAATGCGGAAGGGGTCAGGAATTTCTTCCGTTCTCCTTCCGCACTGCAATTATATAATTCTGAGGCGGGGCTATAAGCCGGCCTTTAGAACTCCAGCGAAACTCCGATTGAGGGAAGTATGCCGATTGAGGAGTTTAGTTCAGCTTTCTGCTCTCTCGGGTTCCAGCGGACGCTTCCGGTTTTGGTGTTGTTATACACATTCTGCACATCCAGATAGGTGATGAGTGTCAGCTTTTCGAAAAACCATCTTTTGTCAACCCGCAAATCAAGCGCATGCGGATTGTCACTGCGGACTGTGTTATAAAGTGCGACAGTCTGACTGCCATCAGCATTAAACGGTGTGCGCGGCTTTGCGGTTGCTAAGCGGAATTTCATGCTCATTTCCCATGCTTCATTAAACTTGTACCCTCCGCTCAGATTAAAAATAACCGTCTGATCATAGGTACCGGTTCTGGCAACACCGTCACGTGCGGTGAATTTTGCCTCACCAAGGGTAAAACTCATGATACCATAAGCCCGGATATCAGAAAGTTTTTTCTGTATGGAAAACTCAATTCCGCGGGCATAACCGTATCCCTCGCTTGAAAGCGGTTCGAGGCCGAATGATGAAAAATTATCTTCCGAACCGGAGAATCCGGCACCGGTATTAGCAAGAACCAGATAAGGACGAACCAGGGAAGCAGGATAATCCAGATAATCCTTATAGTACCCTTCAACCTTCAGAAGCGCATCTTCACGCAGGCGGTAATCAAACCCGAGTATATACTGATCGGTGCGGATGCTCTTAAGAGCTTTGTTCTGCGGAAAAGATGCAAGCCATATATATGACGGCGCCTGGCGGTACACTCCTGCTGAAAAGTTCACGTTAAATAGCGGCGAAAACATATAGGAAAGCGCAAAGCGGGGGCTTATATACTGCTTCGTTTCAATTTCATCAAAATAGTCCAGACGCACTCCCGCATTGGCAGTAAACCGCTCTGTAAGCATATAGGTATAATTGGCAAAGAGTCCCCCTTTCAGGAAGTTCTGCGCAACACTTGCTGAGTCAAGCGGCAGTACATCGCCGAATGTGGTGGTGAACGATGAAAGCTTAATATCTGCCTTAAACTTAATCAGCTTTATATCACCGCCGATATTCAGTTCAGTTTTTTTGCCGAATTTTATAACCGCTTCAGCTTTCAGTTTGTTTTCTGCTTCAAGAGATTCATTCAGGAAAATGGGGTTCAGCAGTGAGTCCCGCTGTGAGGTGTTAAAATCGGTAAAGTTCCTTGAAAGAAGAACATCAAAGAAACCGTTGCTGAACAGCTTCCGGTATGAAAGACCGGTCAGGTACTGAATCTGATCACTGCCCAGAACCCGGGAATTATCAAACCGCTGGTCTTCAGTATCATTAAAATACCGGACATTATCAAACGCAGAAACAAATAAATAAGAAAGCTTTGAAGTTTTGTCAATATTCCATGAGTACTTACCGAGTACATCATAATACTCAGGCACAAAACCGAATCCGGCTGCCTTAAAGATAAAATCCAGATAGCTTCTTCTTGCTGAGAAAAGCAGTGAGGAATTGGATGTAACCGGGGTTTCCAGATTAAGCCCGAACTGTGAAGCTGAAATGGTTGCCTTTCCGCCTGCCCGGTCATTTCTTCCCTCGCGCAGTTTTATCTGAAGTACAGAGGAGAGTTTATCGCCGTACATCACGGGGAATCCACCGGTCGCGAATGAGGTCTCGTCCACAAAATCAAGATTGATAAAGCTGAGCGGTCCACCGGTTGCCCCCTGGTTCCCGAAGTGGTTGATATTAGGCACTTCAAAGCCGTCCACCAGATAGAGATTTTCTGACGGAGCACCTCCTCGGACGATCAGGTCATTACGTCCTGCCTCGGCGACTGCCACGCCCGGCAGGATAGAAAGAGCACGGACAACATCTTCAAACCCGCCCGGGGCTCTGCGGATTTCCTCGTACCCAAAGTAGGTGACGCTGTTAATTTCAGTCAGACTGCGGGAAAAATAGTCGGAAGTTACGGTTACGCCTTCCAATTCGATTACCGAGGGCATCAGCTCAAAATTCACCGAAGTGGGTTTTGCGTTGGAGACCGAAATATCGGTTTTAGTAACGGTTGTGTAGCCGACCGCTGACACCCTGATACGGTAACTGCCTGGTTCCAGACGGGTAATGCTGAATTTACCATCGAGGTCAGTTGCTGCACCGCTACCAGTTTCTACAACAAAAACGTTGGCGAATGGCATTGGCTGTTTTGAGGTTGCATCGATTACGGTTCCGGTTATCACTCCCTGATTGCTCTGGGGAAAGAGGACAGATACGGTCAAAAGGAAAAATAAAGCTGTTTTTTTCATCTGATTTCTAATTATTTCTTTCCCATGATAACCTATTATAATGGCAGTTAGTTCACTCCGTGAAAAAAATTTTGCAAGATGTGCTCTGCATAGTACGACAGAAATAAAATCCTGAATCCTGCTGCCGGAGCCCTGCATCATACTTTACAGAAATTTTAATAAAAAGGAACACAATGAAATACGCAATTGAAGGAACTGACTCAACATTTGATGAACTGGTACTCAAGTCAGACAAGCCGGTGCTCGTTGACTTCTGGGCTCCCTGGTGCGGTCCCTGCCGTATGGTTGCCCCGGTTGTAGAAGAGATTGCGCAGGATTATAAAGATTCAGTTAAGGTTGTAAAAATCAACACTGATGAAAATCCGGCTGTTGCAACTCAGTTTGGTATCAGAAGCATCCCGACCATCGGAATCTTCATGAACGGTAAAGCAGTTGACGGTGTCATCGGCGCAGTGCCCAAACAGCACCTCGTTCAGAAACTGACTCCGTATATAAAGAACTAAAAGAAATCTTTCTTTTTCCGGCGGCAGATTTGGAGTAATAAAATCTGCCGCCATAGTATATTAAAACACTCCTCACCGTAAATACAATCTGCCCCAACCATTAATTTCCGCAATTCAAGAAGAAATCATCTGAATTTATCAGAATATCTCTTCAGTTTCAGAATCAGCTTATTTTTACTTTCACCGGTGAATATTATAAATGACAGAAAACCGAAGAGTACCAGAGATTCAAGCAGATAACTGAGCACATAAGCATTTTTTATTCCGTGAAAGAGTATCAATATCACCGGAAGTATCAGTAAAAGGATATCCGGCACCGGGAATCTTTTGATTAACTGTCTTGCACTTTCAGTACTCATGATGATAAAAACGGGAAATGCCGCTGCAATGAGCCGCTCGGTATTATATGCAAACGCGATTGAAAATAAGCTCAGTAAAAACATAGGCAGGAATCTTAGAAAAGACTTGTAATTATTCCGCACAAAGAGAAACGGCAGTGCGATTAAAGAAATCCCAAACGTACCGGTGGTAAAAGTAATGAGATCTTTAAGACCGAATTCATTAAGTCTTAGCAATGCAATATTCTTAAACATATATTCAAAAGTATAAACATGCATTTCTCGCTGATCGGGAGGAAGTGAAAGAACATACTCAGCATCGCCGTTTAAGGATGGTACGGCCAGCCGTAAGAGTAACAGGACAGCTGCAGCCGGGGCAGCAAGAAGAACGGATCGAAGAAGAAGACTCTTTTCAATTATCCGGCTGGTCTTTAAGGTATAATACACAGGAGCAAGAAAAAACACTGTTTCCTTTGCAGTGACTCCAATTGTAAGAAGTACTAAGAACAGCAAATCGTTCTTTTTATAGATGGCCCAGAGCCCGGCTGAAATAAAAAAGAACGCTAAAGAGTCAGTCAGCCAAAAATTGTATAAATTGTAACTGGTCGCCCACCCAAGTGAAACAAAAAGTAATGCGCCAAAAAGTGAAAGAATTATTGTAAATCCTCCCGCCTTAAGCAGCAGATAAAGAAAAATGGATGCTCCGAGCAACGCAGAAAAACTTAAAAGCCGAAAATTTGTCTCTAAAGAAAATGGAAGTAATTTTGCCAGCAGAGGATTGAGAAATCTCCATGAATACGGGGAAATATAGAATTCAAAAAGCGGGTTTTCGGCCATATACATATAATGGTGATGATCCCATGCAAGCGGATAAGCCGGATGCTGAGAAGTCAGCGAGGGTGTAAAAAAGAAAAGATAAAGAAGAGCGAAAAGCAGGGTCGTAAATACCGTTGCAAACTCTTTAAATCGCATTTCTGATCTGACCCTAAAACTGTGCTGTAATAAGAAGCCCCTACTTTATCAGCAGAATCTTATGATACGTACTGAACCGGTTCTGTCTTAATAGAGCGAAATATATTCCGGAAGGAAGCTCGGCCGCATGAAAATTTCTATGATGCCAGCCTGCCGGTAAATGTTCATTCAGTATACTCTTCACTTCCTGGCCGGCAAGATTATAAATACTAAGTTGCGTGATACCCGCCTCGGTAGTTCTGAACCGTATCCGCGTCTCCGGATTAAACGGATTCGGATAACTCTGCAGCAACAGCATCTCATCCGGAACAATAGCGATTTCTTCTGAGGAACCGCTCAGAGGTCCCCGGAATGATGCAGCGGCCTCGCTTAATGTCCGGTAGCGGACTTTATTGCCGTATTCAGCGTTTACTGAATCAAGCAGTTCACCAGTCCACCTAAGGACGATGCTGTCCTGATATGCCGGTCTGATAAAAGGATCATGAAGAAGGAGGCAGTAATAACCATTGGTTTGGGCCTTTGCCCTGATATCCGCAAGCGCAGAAGTAAGGCGACTCTGATACTGATCCGGGGTTATCTGCCAGGTATATTCGTTATGCGGGGCCAGATTGTAGAGATTCTTATATATACTTTGCTTTGTAGGGCCTGTAGTTGAGATAAACTGAAAGCTACTGTCAAGCAGAACCTGAAATGTAACAGAGTCCGCCTGATGTCCGGGAGGAACAAAACTGACCGGAGCAGTACCCACAGAATCCCGCAATAATTCCATCCCCTGCCGTATCAGTTCCATCTGATCCTGATAGGGATAATGATAGGCCTGAGTTGTGCAATACATTTCATGACTGGACTGCCCGCAGCGCTGGCAAATATGTATATATCCGTGCTGGCTGATCTCGTGCCCTGCCGCAATGGTCGAGCGCAGTTCGGCGGAGAGATTTCCGTTCAAATTCATATTCTCAATCAGCCGGTGGGGCATAACCGCCCAGGTGACTTTTCCGCCCCGCTGCTCAACCGCCTGCTGAAAGGGAATAATTCCCGCAGGATAGGTTACATTCCTGGAATAAATATCATCCACACGGATAACAAAAATAAGACTATCCTGTGAAAAGAGAGTGCTCGCAATGAGAAGTAAAAACAGAAGGGTTCGTATCATGGTACTGCCGTTATCAAGAAAACAAATTCTCTACAGTAAATATATTTCATTCTGAAAAATACTCTTTTTAGCTCTATAAATCATCATTCGATTATACGGGATCATCCCGCGGTACTTGGTAAAAAATTACTCTGACAACACAAATGGCGCTCCGAAGCCCCCTAAAAATGCAACAGCCCGCCTGATGAGGGCGGGCTGTAAGAACAAATAATGATGATGGCGTTCTTAACTTCACCATACTGAATTATATATAGAAGTTCAATAATAATGATTTGTCAGATATTACAAATATGTTTTTTTGAAATTTTAATTTGTTTTGTAAAAATTTTTTTGGTCGGTAAACGCCGAAGTAAAAACAATTTTTGATTCTGAAGTTATGTTCAGGATTTTTTAAGAATGCCGGGAAAGAATTGAGAGTAACCTGTCAGAAAAATCCCCTCCGGAAAAGTAAAGTCATTACATAGCAGCTCTATCTTAACCGAACAAATTATGGAAATAGAATTATTGTTTCGTACAGCAACCTTTCTTACTTTTTTCCGGGGATAATGGATTTTCCCGTAAAAGCGGTCAAAAGCAACATAAAACTGCAGAGAATTCTATAAATTTTATTGTATTAAGATATTTTTTTATTGTTTATCAATAAATTTTTATTATATTTGAGAGAACAATTAAAAAAAGATAAAAATATGGCCAAAAAAGATAGCTTAGTGTTTTCATTTCTGCACATCATGGCGTGGCTCATTTTCGTTGGATTAAGCATAGAAGCCGGCGGTTTGATAGTCAATTTTGTATTCAGTCTCTACGAACCCGGTTTCATCCCAAATCTATATCAAAAGTTGGACCTCACCGAAATGTACATTCTGAACAAATGGGGTTTTTTCAGTATGTACAGTTTTGCTCTGGTCATCTCTGTTTTGAAAGCATACCTGTTTTATATCGTTATCATGCTCTTACTCCGGCTTGATTTGTCAAAGCCATTCAACAGTTTTGTTTCAGACAAGATTACGCAAATTAGTTACTTCACGCTTACCATCGGGTTATTAAGTTATATGGCGCGGGAGACAGCGAATGATCTGCTTCGCCGCGGATACGACGTTAATCAGCTAAATCAGTTTTGGGTGGACAGTGAGGCGTTTATTTTGATGGCTGCTATAGTCTATGTTATTGCGGTCATTTTCAAAAAAGGAATAGAACTTCAAAATGAAAACGATTTAACGGTATAAGCCATGCCAATTATCGTAAACTTAGACGTAATGATGGCAAAGCGAAAAATGTCGCTAAATGAGCTATCAGAAAAAGTTGAGCTGACACTTTCTAACCTTTCCATCTTAAAAACCGGAAAAGCAAAAGCAATTCGCTTCAGCACTCTGGAAGCTATTTGTAAGGCACTAAACTGTCAGCCGGCAGATATACTTGAATACAGAGAGGAAGGTAAAGATGATATATGAAGATTCATCTGGCTCAGTGGTTTTAAACCTCAGGAAATAATTCAATTACTTCTTCAATCCGTTCATGAAGTTCCTCGAGTGTCCGCGCCTGAGTATGGCATCCTTTAAGCTCCGGAACAGAAGCAACAAAAAACCGTCTTCGTCTAATTCGATGAAAACATTTTATTCTTTTTTCAGTGGAACTAATTGCAATATTAAATATTAAACCAGCAAAAATCAGCATAATTTATTCAGCATGCGTTGGCTGTCGTCTGGTTAATTAAAACAAAATACCATAGAATGGAGCAGTTCTTTACTGGGTCCAGAGTTTCAAAACCTCGGGGAACCAATAATCAACATATTAAAACAAAAAAGGCCGCCTTGCGGCGACCTTTTTTCCGTGGTAGTAGAGGCTTACTCCTTGAGGATTCTAAATTTTAAAACTTAAAATTGTCGGAATATACACGATGAAAAAATCTCGCCAATCCTCGGAACGCAAGACCACCTAATAAAACTTTTCATTATAACTTGCAAATACAAGGATCGGCTAAGATTTACCTTAACTCAAAGATTTAATTTAAGGTCGAACCATAATCGATAGCCGTGTAAATTTAATTTCCTACCCAACCACCTTCAAAAAATAATGCGGTTATTTCAGAATCAGATAGTACCCGGTTGTAAATTCGTATATCATCTAAAAGACCCTTAAACATTCTAGAAGATGAAAAATCATGAGGATTAGTCCCTATAAAAAACTGATGATTTGACTGATATACAATCTGCGCTGCAGTGCTACTTTCAGCAACTCTGATACCATTTAAATATAGTTTTTGACCCACTCCAACGGAATAAGTATAAACCACAAAATTCCACTTATTGAAGCGTGGGGTATCATAAGATGTACGAATAGATTGAGTATCCGGTGTCCTTGCATCACCTTCAATTACAAATTCAGGCCTTTTTGCGAGAGTTAGCTGGTACCCGCCAAAATCAGGAACTGCTAAGGTCGATATAATCACATCGGACTCATCATCAATACTTTCAGTTTTAAACCATGCACACAAAGTAAAGGTGTTCTTTGGCTTTAAAAGTGTAGTGGAATCGTGTTTTAAATAATCAGAAGTTCCATTAAATTGACCAGCTTTCAGAGGATTATTAAATCTGTCAGTTGTAAAAATTGGTGATCCTAATGGGGTTAAATGTAAACCATTTGAGCTTTCATCATTAAAACTGTTGTTAAAAGGATAGAAAGCAACATAATCTTGCGGGAGATTAGAATGGCCGCTAAAATATATTCTCTGTATGTTTGACAAAGCTATTGAGTCTGTTCCGCCGCTTACTTTTTGTATTTTCATCCAAGTCTGACTATTCATACAAATTGAAAAAAGAAACAAATAAAAAACTACAATTGATTTCATCGTTAAACCCTTACTTAATTAAAATCATCTTTTTTGTTAATATTGAGTTATTGAATCTTACCTGATAGAAGTAAACACCGCTTGAGGCGTTTGTACCCTCACCGGTTCTGCTATCCCAGAAGACCGTATGTTCACCTGCCTCCTGTGTTGAAGAAAGGATTTCCCTGACTAGAGTTCCGTTGATATCATATATACCGATAAACACTTTTCCGGGGGATGGAAGGTGATAAGCGATTTTAGTAGTGGGGTTAAAAGGATTGGGATAGTTTTGATGGAGAGTGAAAGAGTTAAGGATTGCATTCATTTTATTAATATCCTCCGGATCAAGCCCTGTTAACCCATCAAAAGTTAATTGAGCAATTGAGGACAAAGGATAGGCGATCGTATTACCGCCCGTTTCGATATACATCGTATCGGATTGAGAATAGATGATATCCCATGTAATAAAAAGAGCAACAAGGAACAGAAGCATTTTCATGGTTACTCCAGGAAAAATGATAAATTAGATTCCAGTTATTTGTGTGCTCAAACTTAAAAGGGGGTCACCCCATTAATTTTGAAGTTGAAAATGGTACGAATTCGAACAATTCCAGTTGTCATCATTCAAAAACATACTACTACTATCGGAAATCTAAAAAAAAATGAAACGCAAATAAATTCTTATTAATTTTTAATAATTTCCCCTCTGAAATTTATGAGTCATCGTGGATGTGTTGAAATTATCAACACGAAAAAGCTTTCGTCGGAGAACGATAAATGGTGGTGGAGGACTTTCCCAAATACTGTTGAGCAGACTAAAGGTTTTAAGAACTGAAAAACTGATGTGCTAGGTAGCGAAAATATTGAGAACCAACAGCCCCGGAATATTCTTAAAATCCTCAACATTTGCAGTTACCAAAGTCAGATTATTAACTAAAGCAGTTGCCGCTATTATTGCATCAGCAAGTTTTATCTTTCGGTACCTTCTGATTTCAATTGTTTTATTAACAATTTGGTTTGTAAGAGTTAGTATTTCAACAATATCAAAGAAGTTAATAAACTGATCATACTGAACCCTGTCGAGATTTGAATACCCCAGAACCTCCATTTTGGAAATAACTGAGACACTAGGGAATGTTTCCGAAATAAAATCAATAGCTGCATCATGCTTTCCCGAAATAGCATAGATGATAATATTACTGTCCGCTAAAAAACTCACGATCCTCCCTTTCCTTTTTTTGCCAATCAATAACATCCGTCAAATCAGAAAAAGCTGAGGAATCCCTTAGTTTTATAAGAACTTCCTTCAGCTTCTCCCGTTTGCTCTCATCTGAAGGGGCATGTTCCACAACGATAACCCGAATCTCTTTTCCTCTGAGTTCTTCTGCTGAGAAATCCCGAAGAAGGTGCAGAGCCCCGTCTTTATAAGTGGCAAGGATGGGTGTTG